>CAVGTH010000016.1:4834-10033 GCA_963632045.1 Roseburia faecis
GCCTCACCGTCAAAGAGCACCTTGCCGTCAAGCAGCACCTGTCCGCGGTCTGCGCGCTCTAAAAAGTTGATGCAGCGCAGCAGAGTTGTTTTTCCGCTGCCGGACGCCCCGATGATCGACAGTACGTCGCCCTCCTCCATCGAGAAGTTGACATCCTTTAACACCTCGGTTTTTCCAAAGCTCTTATAGAGATTCTTGATTTCCAGTATCTTCATGCCAACACCCTTTATTCAAAATAATCCAGTCTTTTTTCTATGTACCGAAACAATATGGTTAACAGTCCGCAGAACAACAGATAATACGCGCCCGTGTAAAAGAGCGGCCACAAAAGTCCGTCCGACTTAATAAACTTCTGCGCGTTCCAGATAATCTCATAAACCATGATAATCCGTGCCAGCGAAGTATCCTTCACCAGCGTGATAATCTCGTTGCTCATCGGCGGCACAATGTGCTTTACGACCTGCAAAAGAACCACGCGGAAGAAGGTCTGCACCCGCGTCATGCCAAGCACCTGTCCGGCCTCATACTGGCCTTTGGGAATCGCCTCAATGCCGCCGCGGTAAATCTCTGAAAAATAGCAGGCATAGTTGATGACAAAGGCGATAATCACCGCCGCAAACCGATCCGGCACCGTCCAGGAGGCAATCCAGGAAAAGAACGCGCCGGTTCCCTGCCCGGACGCCCAGGCCGCAATCAGACCGGGTCCGTAATAAATCACGATCAGCTGGAGCATCAGCGGCGTACCGCGGATAATCCAGATAAAAGTTCTGATGCTCCAGCGAATCGGCTTGATACGGGTCATCGAGCCAAAGCTGATCATCAGGCCGAGCGGCAATGCCAGGGCAAGCGTCAGAATAAATATTTTAAGGGTCATCAAAAAGCCCTCAAAAAGGCTAAGCGTCACCTGTACAAACATAACAAACTCCATTCCCTGCGATATTCAACGATTCAAATATCGCGCAAAATATATCAAAGGCGGCGTAAAACCGTTTTTACACCGCCCTTGCTTGGGATAAGAAACAAACCTTTCTATCCCCGCGTCATTTTTACTGTGCGTCTGCCAAAGTCAGCATATAGGTCTGCGCCAGTTTTTCCAGCGTACCGTCCTTCTTCAGTTCTGCCATAATCTCATTAACCTTATTGGTGAGATCGGAATCCTTGCGGAAGCCGATTCCGTATTCTTCGCTGGTAAGTTCGGTCACTGCGGTAAGGCCAGCGTAGCTGGTGCCCTCGCCGGTCATTGCATTTGCCATGGTATTGTCAATCACGCAAGCGTCCACCGATCCGCTCATCACCTCAAGCAGAGCGTCGCTCTGTGCCGCAACGGCAACGCAGCTGCCGTCTAAGCCCTCTTCTGCGATGGCTGCCTCACCGGCGCTGCCGGCTTCAGCCGCAAATTTTAATTCCTTCATTGAAGCGGCATCCGTGTACTTTCCGGCATCCTCTTTCTTCATTACAACAACCTGTGCATTTTTTACATACGGCTCGGTCACATTGGTGTTCTTCTTTACCTCATCGGTAATGGTCATACCGTTCCAGATACAGTCAATGCTCTTTGACTCCAATTCCAAAAACTTGTTGTCCCAGTCAATCTCGACAAACTTCGGCGTAACACCCAGCTTTTCGCATACAGCTTCTGCAAACTCTGTATCAAAGCCGACCAGCTTGCCGCTCTCATCGGTATAGTTCATCGGTTCGTATACGGTATAGCCGATCACCATTTCGCCTTTATCCTGTACATAGGCAACATCGCTTGCCGCATTTGCTTTTTCGGTTTCTTTGGGCGCGGTATTATTGGCCGTTCCGCATCCAAAGAGTGATACGCTGAGCGCAAGCAGGCATACTACAGTCCATAATTTTTTCATCATCATTCTCTCCTCTGTATATGTATTTTCCGATTTTATCATCCGCAGCGCGGTATACCGCGCCGCAAACGTCCGGCAAACAAGGCAACCTCCCGTGAGTCCGCGGTTATCTCCCTCTGCCGAAAAAAGGAATCCGGAGGAGAAACCGGCATCTCCCCCGCTCCTTCATTCTTTTCACGCTTTCGCTTTCCTACATCTCGCGCAAATGCCAGATCTCGCGGTTGTAATCCTCGATGGTACGGTCGCTGGAGAAGAATCCGGCATGCGCGGTATTGAGAACTGCGCTGCGCATCCACGCATCCTGATCTCTGAATTTATCCATGACCCTCTGGCACGCCTGGAGATAGGAATCAAAATCCGGCAGCAGCAGGTAATTATCGGCAAAGCCGCCGTTCATCACCAGGGAATGGTAAATGTCATAGAACAGGTTTTCCTGACTGAAGGTACCGTCAATCAAGGTATCCACCACCCGTTTAATCACCGGATTGCCGGCGTAAATCTCCGGGCTCGGCGAGTGGCCGTGTGCATAAATCTGCAGCACCTCCTGCGAGGACAGACCGAAGATAAAGATGTTATCATCGCCGACCTGCTCCCGAATCTCCACATTGGCGCCGTCCATTGTTCCAAGGGTCAGCGCACCGTTTAACATCAGTTTCATGTTACCGGTACCGGACGCCTCTTTGGACGCCGTGGAAATCTGCTCGCTCACGTCTGCGGCAGCCACGATCTTTTCTGCAATCGAGACGCTGTAATTTTCAATAAAGACAACCTTTAAGGTGTCGTTGACTCTCTCGTCCCGGTTAATCACATCGGCCACACTGTTAATAAATTTAATAATCAGCTTTGCCATATGATAGCCGGGCGCCGCCTTTGCCGCAAAGATATAGGTGGTCGGCAGCAAATCCGCCTCATCCCTATGATCGATAATCTGCTGATACCGCCATATAATCTGCATCACCTTAAGAAGCTGCCGCTTGTATTCGTGCAGACGCTTGATCTGTACGTCAAACATCGAAAGCGGATCGACCTCAATGCCGTTATGCTCTTTGATATAGGCCGCAAGCTTCTTCTTATTTTCCAGTTTAATGGCCGCAAACTCCTTGCGGAACGCCGGATCGTCCGCAGAGGGAACCAGCTTTTCCATCTGGCGGTAATCCTTAATCCAGCCGTCGCCGATCGTTTTTGAAATCAGCGCCGCGAGATCGGGATTTGCCTTATACAGCCACCGGCGGAAGGTCACGCCGTTGGTCATGTTTTTAAACTTGTACGGATAGATGCTGTAATAATCCTTAAAGGTTTCCTTCTTTAAGATTTCCGTATGCAGCGCTGCCACACCGTTGACGCTGTGACATGCCGTCAGACAAAGGTTTGCCATGCTGACCTGCCCGTTGGTAATCACCGCCATATACTCGATCTTATTCTGATCGCCGGGAAAACGCTCCCACAGAGCGGCACGCTGTCTGCGGTCGATCTCACGGATAATCATGGCAATTCTCGGCAGCAGATGCCCCACCATTTCAAACGGCCACTTTTCCAGCGCCTCGCATAAAATGGTGTGGTTGGTGTAGGCAAAGGTTCTGCCGACAATGCTCCACGCGTCGTCCCAGCCCATGCCTTCCTCGTCCATCAAAATCCGCATCAGCTCCGGGATGGCAATGGTCGGGTGGGTATCGTTGATATGAATCTGGATATATTCCGGAATCACAGAAAGCGGAAGTCCCTTTTGTTTATGCTTGCTGAGAATCCACTGTATGGTTGCCGAAACAAAGAAATATTGCTGCTTTAGGCGCAAAAGCTTTCCTTCGTAGTGATTATCCTCCGGGTACAGAATTTTGGAAATCAACTCGGCAAGTTCCTTATCCTCGGTTGCCTTGACATAGTCGCCGCGGTTAAACTCACTCATGTCGATCACTTCCGGCGATCTGGCACGCCACAGTCTTAAGGTGTTGACCGTCTCGCTCTCAAAGCCGGTGATCGGCATATCATACGGCTCCGCAATGACGGTGTTATAATCGGTGTGACGGAACTTTAACTGTCCGTCCTCCATATATTCCTCCACGCGGCCGTTAAAATGCACTTCTTTGATATCCTCCGGGCGGGCAATATCCCAGATATTGCCGCTCTGCTGCCAGGGATCCGGCATCTCAATCTGATAGCCGTCCACAATCTTTTGGCGGAACAGGCCGTATTCATAACGGATACCGCAGCCAAACGCCGGCAGTTCCAGATTCGTCAAAGAATCCAGAAAACAAGCCGCAAGTCTGCCAAGGCCGCCGTTTCCGAGACCGGCATCCGTCTCATACTCCTCTACCTCAGAGAGGGAAACGCCCATCTCGGCCAAAACCTCACGGTATGCGTCCGTCTCGCGCAGATTCATCAGGTTATTGCCCATGGCTCTGCCCATCAAAAACTCAAAGGAGAGATAATAAAGCTCCTTTTGTGCCTTTTTTTCAGTCTTTTCTTTATAATTGACCCATTTATCCATGATTTCATCACGGATGGTCATCGAAACCGCGGTATAAATCTCACGCTGCGTAGCCTGATCGATTGTTTTTCCGAAATACCGCTTTACCTTGCCGACAATTTCATCCTTGATGAACTTTTTCTTTGCATCATATCCGACAGATTTTTGCTTTCCTTTCAAATAGAATCTCCTCCTAAAAAGACGTCTTTTCAAAATCCTTTAAGATATATGCCCATTTTATCACAAAACTGAATGTTTATCAAACCTCTTTTTGCACAAAAAACAGAATCAAAAGGCGATATCTTCTTATACTATTGACATTCTTTCCACTTCGTCAAAAAAGCAAACCGATGGATTCATTTTTTTCAAACGCGATTATTATATCATTTTTTCTGCAAAAAAGCAACCGCAAAATTCGACCCGTAAAAAATTGGAATTGATTTGACAAACCCCGCACAATCACATATAATAAAGCCACATACACAAAGTGAGGTCAAACCATGAACCAGGCACTGAACAAAAAAGAGATTCTCCGGTATTTGGGATACCGGGGTCAAACCATCGACGAGCATACGAATGCGCTGATCGATGCCTGTATGCGGCAGCTTGAAGAAAGCGCAAAACCGCGTTTTATCTACCGGACATTTACACTGCTGCAAAACGAGGAAACAAAGACGCTTTCCCTTCCGGAATGCGGACTTACCATTTGCAGCGAAAATCTTTTTCAGCATCTTTTGGGGTGCCGAAAATGCGTCATTCTGGCCGCAACGCTCGGCGTTGCGGCGGACAACCTGATTCGGATTTCCCAAAGCGAATCCATGAGCCGCGCGGTGATTTTAGACGCCTGTGCCGCCGACATGATTGAAAAGC
>CAVGTH010000016.1:10061-11139 GCA_963632045.1 Roseburia faecis
TTGAAAAGCTCTGCGATTTTGCCGAGACAGAAATTGCCAAATCCGCCGAGGCGGACGGGCTTTTTCTGCGGACGCGGTTCAGTCCCGGCTACGGCGACTGTCCGCTCACGATACAAAACGATATCGGCAGAATTTTAGATACATCCCGAAAGATCGGGCTCACCATCACCGACCGCGCGCTGATGCTGCCGCGCAAATCCGTCACCGCCTTTATCGGACTCGGAAAGGACAACAACAGGAAAGCGCCGCCATCCTGCGACACCTGCAACATGCGCGGCCGCTGTCAATATCAAAGGGAGGGCATAACCTGTGGACGTTAGAACATACCTAAAAGATCATTTTCTCATTTTTGACGGCGCAATGGGCACCATGCTGCAAAAGGCAGGTATGCCGGCCGGCGGCCTGCCGGAGGTTTATAACATCGAGCATCCCGACGTGGTACTTAACATCCATAAAAGCTACGTAGACGCCGGCGCAGACGTGATTACGGCCAACACCTTTCAGGCAAACCGCTATAAGCTAAAGGACTGCCCCTACACGCCGAGGGAACTGATTTTGGCCGGCATTGCCGCTGCAAGAAACAGCGGCGCAAAATATGTCGCTTTGGACATCGGCCCCTTAGGGCAGCTGATGCAGCCAATGGGAACGCTCACCTTTGACGAGGCCTACGGCGCTTATTTAGAACAGATTCTGGCCGGCAAGGAGGCCGGCGCCGACCTGATTTTGCTGGAGACCATGTCGGATTTATCCGAGGTCAAGGCCGGGGTTCTTGCCGCAAAAGAAAACTGCGATCTTCCGGTTTTTGTCACCATGACCTATCAGGAGGACGGACGCACCTTTGTCGGCTGCAACCCGGAAAGTGCGGCGCTGACCCTGTCCGGCCTGGGCGTTGACGCCCTTGGCGTAAACTGCTCCTTGGGCCCCAAAGAGCTGATGCCGGTCATTGAAAAGCTGCTTGCCTACGCAAGCGTTCCGGTCATGGTGCAGCCAAACGCCGGTCTGCCGAAAATCAAGGACGGCCAAACCGTCTACGATATCACCCCGGACGATTACGCCGCATTTATGCAGACAATCGCGC
>CAVGTH010000016.1:11208-24081 GCA_963632045.1 Roseburia faecis
CAATCGCGCAGCGCGGCGTCCGCATTTTAGGCGGCTGCTGCGGCACCACACCGGATTTTATCGGCGCCATGAAGGCAAAGCTTTGCGGCCTTTTGCCGCACACCCCCGCGCCAAGACGCATGACTGCCGTCTGCTCTGCCAGCCGCACGGTTGTGCTAAACGACCGCGCCACCGTCATCGGAGAGCGGATCAACCCCACCGGCAAAAAGACGTTAAAAGAAAAACTGCGTGCCGGCGACTTTGACTATATCATCGGCGAAGCCCTTGCACAAAGCCGAAACCACGCCGACATCTTAGATATCAACTGCGGTCTGCCGGACATCGACGAGACCGCGTCACTGTGCCGCGCCGTACGGGAGGTACAGGCCGTCACCGATCTTCCGCTGCAGATCGACAGTTCCGACCCTGCTGCCATCGAGGCCGCCGTGCGTATCTATAACGGAAAGCCGATCATCAACTCGGTAAACGGGAAACAGGAAAGCATGGACGCCATCTTTCCCATTGCCGCCAAATACGGTGCCGCCGTGGTCGCCCTGACGCTGGACGAAAACGGGATTCCGCAAACGGCCGAGGAACGCACACGCATTGCGCAGCGGATTGCCGCCGAGGCGGAAAAGTATAACATCCGAAAAGAAGATCTCATCATCGACTGTCTGGTTTTGACGGCGTCTGCGCAGCAGGCGCTGGTGCTGGAGACCATCAAAGCGATTTCTATGGTGACCGCGCTTGGATTTCAGACTGTTTTGGGCGTGAGCAACGTCTCTTTCGGTCTGCCGGCCAGACCGGTTTTAAACAGCGTCTTTTTGGCAAGCACCCTGGGCGCCGGACTGAGCGCCGCCATTGTCAACCCCATGTCGGAGGAGATTATGCAGGCGATTTACGCCTTTCGCGTGCTGAATAACCAAGACAAAGACGCAAAGGAATATATCGATCGCTTCAGCAACGTGCCAAAGGCCGCACCGGCCGCACCGCAAAACACCGACCAAGGGGAACTGAAGAACTTTATCATGGAGGGCCGGAAAGAAGAAACACGCCAAAAGACCGCCGCCATGCTTGAATCCATGGACGCGCTGCACATCATTGATACCCAGTTTATTCCGGCGCTTGACGCGGTCGGCGAACGCTACGAAAAGGGCGAACTGTTCCTGCCGCAGCTGATTCAGGCGGCGGAGGCGGTAAAATGCGGCTTTGAAGTGTTAAAATCCACCATGCCGCAAGGGAGCATGAATAAGGGAACTGTCCTGCTCGCCACCGTGGTCGGCGACATCCACGATATCGGTAAAAACATTGCAAAAATGCTGCTGGAAAATTACGGCTACCGTGTAATCGACCTCGGAAAGGACGTCCCGATTGACACCGTAGTCTCTGCCGCGCTCACGCATCAGGTCAAGCTGATCGGTCTGTCCGCCCTGATGACGACCACCGTCACCGGGATGAAGGACACCATCACCGCGCTCAGAAAGGCAGGCTGCACGGCAGAAATTATGGTCGGCGGCGCCGTGCTGAACGAGGAATATGTCAAATTTGTCGGTGCCGACCACTACGTCAAGGACGCCCGTGCCGACGTCATGATTGCTAACCGCATTTTTGGGAAAGAGAGCTGATTTTGTGAGAACCTTTACCGTAGGAAAAAACGACCGCGGACGGCGGCTGGATCAGTATCTGAAACGTCTGATGCCTGCCATCACAAACGGTCAGCTTTATCAGTCTCTGCGCAAAAAACGCGTCAAAATCAACGGAAAGCGCGTCACCGACGGCAGGGAGCGCCTTGACGAGGGCGACCGTCTGGAACTTTATTTTAACGATGAGTATTTTGAAGAAAAGCCCCTGCCCTTTTGGGCAAAAATAACCCCTCATCTTTCCGTCGTTTACGAGGATGCGCATATTATCATTATGGACAAGCCCTCCGGGCTGCCGTCCCAGAGTGACGGCGAGACGCCGTCCCTGGAATCGCATATGCGCGCGCACCTGTATCAAAGCGGCGCGTACCGGCCGGAAACGGAGACCGCCTTTGTCCCTTCGCTCTGCCACCGCATCGACCGCAATACCGCCGGTCTTGTGATCGGCGCCAAGGACGCGGAGAGTCTGCGGATCATGAACCAAAAAATCCGCGACAGAGAGGTCGAAAAATTTTATCTCTGTCTCACCGAGGGAACGCCGCAGCCGCCAAACGGCGAGATTCGCGGCTATCTTCACAGGGACGAAAAGCTGCGAAAGATGATTTTTTCAGAGAATCCTGTACCGGGCAGCTGCGCGTGTCATACGGTCTATCGGGTTTTGCGCCCCGGCGCACAGGCGCTGGTAGAGGCAAAGCTGCTGACCGGCCGTACCCACCAGATTCGTGCCGGCTTTGCGCATCTTAACCATCCGCTCTGCGGCGATGTCAAGTACGGCGCCAAAAAGAACGGCGACCGGCAGTTTCAGCATCTTCTTGCCTACCGTCTGGTGTTTCGTTTTTCTACCGAAAGCGGCTGTCTCTCTTATCTGAATCAAAAAGAATTTGTATCTGACAGGAGCCTATTATGAATACTGTAATCTTTGATATGGACGGTGTACTGGTCGACTCGGAGCCGATTATTCTGCGTGCCGCCGCCAAGGCGCTCGCAATGTGCGGCATCGACGCAGGTCACGTCGATTTTCGCCGGTTTATCGGCACCGGTGAGGAAAATTTTATCACCGCGCCGGGCAAAATCTATCAAAAAACCGATGCGGAAATCCAGGCGATGCTGGACTGCATGTACACCCTTTATGAGCGCGGTCTGCCGTCGCTTCGCGTCTATCCGCACGCAGCAGAGACGGTCTGCGCACTGCGCGATGCCGGGTTTTGTTTAGGGTTAGTCAGCAGCTCCGGCAAAAATAAGCTGCTCGCCACATTAAAAGCCGCCAAAATCCCCTCTTCCTGCTTTTCGGTCATTTTGTCCGGCAGTGATGTGACAAAGCGCAAGCCCGACCCCGAACCGTACCGCACCGCCGCGCTCCGTCTTGGCAAAGCGCCGTCTGACTGCCTGGTCATTGAGGACGCGCTGAGCGGCATCGCCGCCGCCAAGGGCGCCGGAATGCACTGCGCCGCCATCCCGAATTCCTTTTCGGAAACCGCCCTGACAGACGCCGGCGCCGACCGAATCATTCATGATTTAAATGAAATACTGCCGCTGATGACGGAGGAATCACTATGACGCTGCAACTGATTTTAGGACCTGCCCACGCCGGAAAGACCGAATACATCTGCCGTGATATCCAAAGCCGCATCGCGGACGGTGCGCCCTCCTGGATTCTGGTGCCGGAGCAGTTTTCCCTCTTTACGGAAAAAGAGGTGATCCGCCGCTTTGGCCTCCCTGCACAAAAGCAGGTAAAGGTCATCAGCTTTGCGCGGCTCTGCAACCTGGTTCTGCACCACATGGGGCCGCTCCGCATGCGCTACATTGACGGCGCCGGAAAACGGATGATCGCCGAACGCACCATGCAGATGCTGGAGGGCGACCTCACCTTTCTGCGCCGCAATCTGCACCAAAAGGGCTTTGCCGCGACCCTGACCGAAACCTTTTCGGAATGCAAGCGCTACGGCGTCAGTCCGCAGGCGCTGCAATTTGCCGCCGCCAACGCCCCTTACCCGGAGCTTTCCGCAAAACTCTCGGAACTTGCCATGCTCTACGAGACCTATCATCATCTGATCGAAACGCACCACGCGGACGCCGAGGACAACCTGACCCTGATTTGTCCGAAAATCAAGGACTGCGACTTTCTCACCGGGAAACTGTACGTTCTGCATTTCCGCTCCTTTACCCCGGTAGAATATCGGGCGCTCGGTGCGCTGATGCAGCGGCTTTCCGTCTGCGCCGCGTTTGATTACAGCAGGGCGCCGCACCTTGCCGCTCTGTTTGAACCGACCAAAAACACCATCGAAACCCTGTGTGAGACCGCGGACGCCTGCGGCGCCGAAACGGCAGAGCCGGTATTTTTGACGCGGACGGATGCAGAGGACGCGCTTTCGCATCTTCAAACCCAATATTTTGCATACCGCGCCCCGGCATATTCCGCACCGCAAAACGCCGTACATGTCTATGAACTGCAAAACCGCTACCGGGAAGCCGAGGCTGCCGCCGACCTGATTCTTCGGCTGTGCCGCACCGAGGGCTGCCGTCTCCGGGATTTTTTGATTCTGACCCGAAACATGGAAAGCTATGTAAAAATTCTGCCGGCCATCTTTCAAAGCCGCGGCATGAAACTGTTTTTTGACAGCCGCAGAAGCATTGCTTCCTTTCCGCTGACGCGGCTGCTCCTTGCCACGGCCGAAATTCTCGCCTTCGGCCCCTCGTTTGAACGGGTCATGACGATTGCAAGGACAGAACTTTTCGATCTTTCCCGCGATGATACCGACCGATTTGAAAACTACCTTTTAGCCTCTGCCCCCACCCATGCGATGTGGCAGGCTAAAACCTGGGACTATCTGCCAAACGGCAGCGACTATGACCTAGATACCATAAACCAAACCAAGAATCTGCTGCTCTCCGGTGTGCATGAAGTAGGCGAAAAAATCACCGGAACAAAGACGGGCGGCGAGATTGCCGACGCCCTCTACGACTATCTTGAAAAAAGCGGTCTTTGGGATCGGGTACTCTCCACGGCGCAAACCGCTGCGCCGGACGAGAATTCGGAGTACGCCGAGGAATGCCGGCAGGCGGCAAACAGCATCGGATCGATTTTGTCCCAGATTTCCGCCATCATGAAGGATGTTCCCATGACCTACCGGCGGTTTTACGAATTGCTGCAGGAAACCTGTGCCGGCACCGAAATCGGCATGACGCCGCAAACCATTGACTGCGTCATCTTTAGCCGGATCGACCGCTTTCGCAGTGATAACGCCAAGGTGGTACTGGTACTGGATACCACAGAGGGCGTTTTCCCCAAGGGCTATAACAACGAGGGATTTCTCTCTGACAGCGAGCGGCATGTTTTAAAGCAGCTGGGCATTGTGCTGGCTCCGGGGCAGAGCCAAAAACGAAAGGAAGAACAACTTTTGATTCACGCGGTGTTAAACGCCCCAACGGAGCAGATTTACTTCTTCCGTCCGATGACGGACACGGACGGCAGCACGCTTTCGCCCTCCGGCATCTTAAAGAGAGTCCGTGCACTGTTTCCGGATTTAACGCCGGTTCGGCCGGATATGGGCGAGGATCCGTTTTTGCAGACCGAGGGCAAAACCGGCGCCTTTTACCTTCTCTCTGCCGCGCTGGCAGAATGCGGCGGCGATATCCAAGGGCTCTCCGTGCCGTTTTTATCGCTCTTTCATTGGTTTCAAAAGGACGAAAAATACAGTGCCGTGCTGAACCGGCTTTTAACCGCTATGTCCGCACCGCCGCCGACTGCGCTGAGTCCTGCCCTGGTCGAACAGCTTTACGGCGCGCCGCTGCGGCTGAGCGCCTCGCAGCTGGAATCTTATAATTCCTGCGCCTTTGCCTACTTTTTAACCTACGGACTTTTGCTGAAAGAACGGGAGACGGCAGAGATCGAGCCGCGCAGCATGGGCTCGATTCAGCACGCCGCCCTGTATGACTATTTTTCTGACCTGGCGGACAATAAGATTCCCTTTTCCTCTGTCACCAAGGAGGACTGTATGCGCGATATCGGCGCCGCCGTGCAGAAAGAGGCCGAAAAGAACAAAGGCATGATTTTTGAATCCTCAGCCTATTATCAGTATATCATCCTGCGGATGAAAGAGATTGCCGCCTGCACCGCGTGGGAAGTGGTTAAGTTTTATCAGTCCAGCGACTTTAACCCCTACGGCTTTGAACTGAAAATCGGAACCGGCGGCGGCATCCCGGCGCTCTCGGTCACGGACGGCGAAAACCGGGAGATTGCAAAAATCCGCGGCATGATTGACCGCGCCGATATCGCCGACTGCGGCGGCAAGCAATACGTCAGCATCGTTGACTACAAATCCTCCGCCAAGAATCTGGACGTCACCCTGGCAAAGGACGGCATTGCGATTCAGCCGCTGCTCTATGCCGATGCCCTGTGCCGGCAGCTGGGCGATGCGGAACCTGCGGCCATGTTCTACCTGCACATGAATGACCCCATCATGCCGGAGGATAAAATCAAAAAGGGATTGGATGCCGCCGTGGACGCTGAGATGAAACCGCGCGGCTGGATCGTTGACGATCCGACTGTGCGGAATGCATACAGCACAGACGGCAGCGACGCCTTTTTACCCAAGGCCAAAAGCGCCCTCATCGAAAGAGAAGAGATGCAGCGGCGCATCGAGGCCGCCAACGCAACCATAAAAAAATCCGCCCTGCAGATCGCGGACGGCCGCATCGAGGCCGCACCCTACCGTACGGCGGCACACGACGCCTGTGAATACTGCGCCTACTTTGGCATTTGCAGGAAAGAATCCTAAAAACCCAAATCCGCTACCGATTTGATCGGTAGCGGATTCGTTCTTTTCACTCAAAAGATGATTCCGTATCTTCGTCATCAAACGCAATCGGAATCGCAATCCGCGAGACATAATTCTCCGGCTTAAATTCTCTTGCGGTATACGGGGCGACAATGCCGAGCGCACGCGGATACCCAATCGGTCGGATATGTAATTCCCTGATCTTTTGCGCAAACAAGTCCAAAACCTGCGGCAGGAAATCATAGCTGCCATAGTACAGGCACGAAAAGGCACGGCAGCCCTTAAACACCAGTGCGTCCTCCGGGGCATCATCCGGCTCAAGCGGAATGCAGCATACAAAGGCTTCTTCTTTTTCACCGTACAAGCCCCAGTTTTTATTGACGGTAAACAACGGTTCCGATGCGAGCGGCCGGAGGCCCTTTTCGATCGCCTCATGATACAGTGCGTACATGACGTCATATTTTTCTTTTGCAGTACCCCCTTGACACTCTCTCGCATAGCAAACATACTTGGGAAGCACGACGGTTTCAAACGTAAGGGACTGTTTGTGCGCAATTCGAAGGCTCATTTCCTCATACATGCGTTTTGTCGCATACATGCGCTGCTCCAAAGCGCGCAAAAGCTTTTTTGATGTGCCGTTGGTAGCAAAATATGCGTGAATCTCATCATAAGACAGACCGATATCAAGCAGATGTTTCATCTGCAAAATACGCGTCACATTGTGATTGTCAAAGTAACGGTAACCGCTTTCTTCATCGGTCAAAACCGGCGTAAGCAGCCCTCTTTTCTCCAGACGGAGCAAGGTCGACCGCGAAACATTACAGCTCTTGGTAACCTGGGAGATCGTAAACAGATTTTTCAAAACAAATTGCCCCTTTACTGTTGACTTGTCCACCTATGAACATGCTATCATTATAATGAAAAATACATAAAAAGTCAACCATGATGATTTTTTATAGCAGGGGGTAAAAGATTATGAAAACAAGACGGATTTGGGCATGGATTTTATGCATCGCGATGCTGCTGACGCTCACGCCAATCACAAGCCTTGCAAGCGGAGGCTCCTATTCCGGCGGTTCGGGAACGGAGGGTGATCCGTATCTCATATCGAGTGCGGATGAGCTTGTTTACATGTCTGAAGATTTGAACAACAGCGCAGCAAACCGGGACAAATATTTTAAACTGACAAAAAACATTGATATGAGCGGTAAGGAATTCACGGCTATCGGCGGTACAAATAAACTCTTTCGGGGAATCTTTGACGGTGACTTTCATATTATCTATAATTTGAATATCAGTGCATCCTATCGATATTCGGGCCTTTTCGGCAGGATAGATGGTGCAACGGTAAAAAACCTCGGACTTGAGAATGTAAGCGTTGTTTCAGATGACAGTGATGCCGCAGGTCTTGTCGCCAATGCGGTAGAGAGCACAATTGAAAACTGTTATGTAATCGGAAGCGTTACGGGTTATGCCGGTGTGGGCGGAATAGTTGCATCAACTCACTCGGGTCAAACCCCGACAACGATAAAAAATTGCTATGCGAGAGTATCACTCAGCGTATCATCAAAAAGAGGAGATACGGCGGGTATATCCGGATGGAACTATCCTGCAAGCGTGAAAATAGAAAACTGCTACAGTGCCTGCACGGGTGAGCTGCGCCCGATTGCCGGCTGGTCGGACGGCTCCCCCGTTGCTAACTCTCAGTTTGTCAACACATTCTTTGATAAAACGCTTTCTCCCGATTTCAGCACGGAAAGCGGCAGAGCGGATCTCGGAAAGACCTCTGATGAACTGAAAACACAGTCTACATATACATCGTGGGATTTTGATACCGTGTGGGCTATCGACAGTGGCAAAAACGGCGGATATCCTTACTTGAGAGGATTTATGCCCGGTCTTTCCGGCGCACCGTCATCAGTCAGCGTTAAAGTAACCGATACGGACGGTAATCCGGTAGAAGACGCAGAAGTGGTGATTAGGAGCGCATCCGGTGAAAAAACCGTTCTTTCGCATGAGAGCAGCGGCGTGTATTCCGGTACGGTTACAACCGCAAATACAACCTACACCGTTATAATTAACGGCGATGAAAAGGGAAGTGTATCACAGGACGGAAGTGGCGCAGTATCATATACTGTCGAGATCGACAGTACAGCAGCGGAAACCGCGGCATGGCTTAAGGCGGGCAATGAACTGTATCTGGGCGCAATTCAGGTAACTGCGGACAATGCCGCAGACCTCATAGGCTCTTATACAGGCGCGGGAATTACCGGTACGGCATACTTCCAAGTGGAAAACGGCGTTCCGACGCTGTACATGGAAAATGTGACGGTAAATGACGGGTACAAAGAAAAAGACACGGTCAGCAGTCTGGGAGATATTTATAAAATTTACGGCATTTACTATAAGCCCGTAAGTGAGTATAAATTAACAATAAAGCTTTCCGGAGAAAATGTTATCGAACCGGAAATATACACCGATGAAACGCGTGAATCTGCGTGGACTTACGGAATTATCGCAAATAATAGTAAATGCACAAATCTTACGATTGAGGGCAGCGAAAACGCAAGTCTTAAAATTTCTTCGATACAAGCGGCAATCAGAGCATATGAAGACATATCCATAAACGGCGGAGAATACACCATCGCAACGGATAACGGTGAGGATGAGGTCAGCGGTCAGGGTATTTATACCGAAGGCACCATTGAAATTGATAATGCAACTGTGAATATTACAGCGAGAAGAAACAACGGAATTGAGATGCGCTCATTCGAACCGGAGGATAAGACTGTTATAAGAAACAGTAATGTTACTGTAGTAGGAGATACGACCGGTAACGGAATAGACGGTATTCAAACATTCGGCGATCTTTTTATCGAAAACAGTATTGTGGATGTAACCGGCGACGGAGTCGGAATAGATATATGTGACGGAAAATCTCTCACCGTTTCGGGTGAGAATACCGTGTTCAAGGCGAAATCCGTTAATCCCGTAGTTGAAAAATATTGGGAGTATAGGTCTTCGGCAATACTGCTGAATATAGAAGAAACATATGATGATGAAATGGAAGCATATGTAGAAAAAATACCGGAGA
This sequence comes from Roseburia faecis, assembly GCA_963632045.1. Classification (GTDB taxonomy): domain Bacteria; phylum Bacillota; class Clostridia; order Monoglobales; family Monoglobaceae; genus Ructibacterium. The sequence goes on from CAVGTH010000016.1 coordinate 20,700, forward strand.
TTACATTAAATGACGGTCTTGCAGTCACAACACCGGACGCAGGCAGATTTGACATAGCCGATAGAAGGTTTAAGTCCGTTATCGACGCGGACGGCAGCTACGCAAGAGAGGTTGTTATCAAAACGCCGACCGAGCACTGCGTATGCGGCACAGAGGGCTGTACATCCCATACGGGAACAATAAAGCATATTGCGGACAACAGCTTAAATCTTGTGCCGAATATCGCAACAAACGAAACTACCCTTACAAGCGGCAGCTATTATTTAAGCGATGATCTTACAATGAGCGACAATACAGCGCTCAAAGTTTCAGGCACGGTAAATATTTGCTTAAACGGGCACAATCTTGCGGCAAATATTGTTCCGAACAAAAATGCAGTTCTGAACATATGCGACTGCAAAGGCGGCGGCACAATAACGAACCCGGTCGGTCATGTAATAGCATTCAAAAATGACGGTGCAACAGTTAATATTTACGGCGGAACATTAGAAACATCAGTTAATGAAGCAAATACCATAATAGATTTTGATGGAGTTACAGGCAACGTACTGAATCTGTACGGCGGAGCGGTTGAGTATGAAGGCATTGATAAGTGCACGGCTATAGGAAGCAGAACGCTTACCGTAAACCTGTACGGAGGAGAGATTACTACAACGGCTTCTAACGGCATTGTTGTGCAAAACGGCAAAATCAATCTTTGCGGCAATACCGAAATCAGCGTTCCGACAGGCTATGCCGGCATAAAAGTCTACGGCAAGGAGCTTATTAACGCAACCGGTTACACCGGCGGAAATATCAGCATTTATTGCTCCGGGCTTTCCGAAGGCGATGTTGTAGTAACAAATGTTACCGATGAAACGGCAGGCAAATTTACAATTTCGGGCAGTAACAATGTGTTGGAAAGAGTAGGAAATGATTTAGCCTATGCCAAATTATACACCGTTTCCTTTAATCCGAACGGCGGCAGCGGAACTATGGCAAGCGTCAGCGGACTCCGCGGCGAATACGAGCTTCCCGAATGTGCGTTTACCGCACCGACAGGCAAGAAGTTCAAGGCATGGAGCGTAAACGAAACAGAATATGCATCGGGAACTAAGATTGACGTTACCGGCAACATAACGGCAAAAGCTATTTGGACAAATATTGAAAAAACAACCGTTACCGTTAATGAAACGGTACAAACATTCGGATATGACAGCCTGGCAAAGAGCTTTACTGTTAATGCAAATGTTGAAGGCGGCTTTAATGTAAAATATCAAAAGGACGGCTTGGACGCCGCTTCTCCGACAGACGCAGGAGTATATGATGTTATCATCGAAAGAGCCGAGGACGACACATATAAGGTATACAGCAAGACTGTAACCGGCGGACTTGTGATCACACCGAAGAATATAACAGGTGCAGCGGTAGGCAGTTTCGCAAAAATGACCTATAACGGCAGTGAGCAGACGCCTGAGGCGACGGTTACGATAGACGGTTTTACCGCAACCGGAGAATGGAGCAAGGTTACAAACGTTGCGGACACAACCACATTTACCGCAAACGGTAACTTTGACGGTACGGTTACCGCTGAATCCACCGGTATGTTGAAAGCAGACGCATCTGTTACAGCGCCGACAGCTAAGGAAAATCTTGTATACAACAAAGCAGAGCAAGAACTGATAACAGCCGGCACAGCAGCCGGAGGAACTGTTGAATACAGCACCGACAATAAGAATTGGAGTACAGAGCTTCCGAAAGGACAAAACGCCGGAAAATATGAAGTGTGGTACAAGGTAACGGGCGACAGCAACCATAACGACGCTGAACCGGTAAAAATCAGTGTATCGATAGCAAGAGCAGAGCAGTCAGCACCGGCGACTCCGGCGGCTGTAAACGAAACAGTAAAAGGAAAAGCAGACGGCAAAATCACGGGCGTCGACAGCAGCATGGAATACAAAGCAGACGGCGCAGGCGAATATACCGCTGTTATCGGAAATGAAATCGCAAACCTTGCAGCCGGCAAATACCTGGTAAGATACAAGGAACAGGATAATTATTTTGCCGGAAGCGACAAGACTGTGGAAATTGCAGCAGGGGCAATGATAACCGTAACATTTGAGTCAAACGGCGGAACGGCAGTTGAAAGCAAGACCTGCGAATACAGTCAGACAATTTCTGCACCGGACGAACCGACAAAAGACGGATATGAATTTGTCGGCTGGTTTGCCGACAGCGGACTTACAACAGGGTGGAATTTTGATACAGATAAGCTTACGGAAAATAAAACCTTGTATGCAAAATGGGTACAGGGTACGGTTTCCAAAGATGAGGGAAATATTGATGAAGTAACGGCGGACGGCTTGAATGATATTGCAAAGGCAGAAAAAACGGATATTTCGCTTGCCGTTCAGGTACAGGAAAATTCCAAGGACGATGTAATCCAGACAGCCATCAGGGACATTACAGACGCACCGGCTAACTTCGGTTTCTATGATATTACTCTTAACAAATCCACAGGCGGAACGGTTTCGGAGGCGTCAAGCGTAATTGAGATTAAACTGCCGTATGACTTTACAAGAAAGCAAAACATCAAGGTTTACAGATATCACAACGGAAACGTACTAGAGCTCGAACAACTGGCGGAAAGAAATGCCGTAAAACCGTATGAAGACGGAAAATGTTTTGCAGATACAACAAATAGTTGCATTTACATCTATTCTTCAAAGTTTTCTACATATTCCGTTGCATATGATACGGTATCGTCTTCAGTCTCCGGCAGAGGAACATCACGCTATACCGTATCGTTTGAAACAAACGGCGGCAGCAAGGTTTCAAATCAGACCGTTACAAGAAACAGCGTTATGAAAGAGCCGACGGCTCCGACAAAAGACGGCTATGACTTTGCAGGCTGGTACACAGACAAGGAACTCACAACAAAATATGATTTCTCGGCAAAGGTAGCAAAGAGCTTTACGCTCTATGCGGCTTGGGCGGAAAAGGATGATTCCGAAAATCGGTTTATCCTGACAATAGGCAAAAAAGACGCTCAGGTTTGGGGCAAGACGGTGACAAACGATGTTGCACCGCAAATTGTAAAAGACAGAACGATGCTCCCTGCACGTTTCGTTGCCGAGAACCTTGGCGCAAAGGTTGAGTGGAACGGGGAAAATCAGCTTGTAACCATTACGGGTAAGAATGAGAAAAACGAAGACGTGACAATTCTCATCACGATAGGTTCCGATACGGCAACGGTAAACGGCGAAAATGTAAAGCTCGATTCACTGGCATTTATCGAGAATGACAGAACTTACACACCTGTTCGCTTTATTTCCGAAGAACTCGGCGCAAGCGTTGAATGGGACGAAGCGACTCAGCAGGTAATTATCACAAAAGCATTGGC
>CAVGTH010000017.1:0-10576 GCA_963632045.1 Roseburia faecis
TGGCAAGAGGGATTATGGAGTCGGAAATCAGTATTTCGGCGAAAAAAATTATGGAATATATAGAAGCAAATTACGCGAATGCAGACTTGTCTGTGGCCGGTATTGCGGAACATTTTAAAATGCATCCGACGTATGTTTCGAATATGTTTAAAGAACAGTCCGGTCAGGGGGTTTTGGAATTTATCAATAAAACAAGAATCAATCATTCTCTTGATCTTTTGGAAAGAACCGCTGATAATATTAGCCGGGTTGCGGAAAAGGTCGGATACCTGAATGCCAATACCTATATTCGGATATTTAAAAAATTTATGGGTGTTACCCCAAATCATTATCGGGTGATGCACCAAAATGATGAATCAGAAAATAATTAAATTTGAAATATGGAGGAAAATATGATGAAGAGAAAAATTGCGATTACAATGTTAGGCGTTGCGGCCGCAGCGGTTGTCATGAGCGGATGCGGCGGAAAGAAAACCGAAGGAACGACTGATTATGATGTGACAATCGGAGACAGTTATCCGATCCAAACAGAAGAAAAGCTGACTTACTGGGTACAGCTGCACGAAAGCGTTGCAAAGAATTACGGAAACCTGGGCGAGACGCCGTTTGGACAGGCATTGATTGAAAAAACAGGCGTACAAGTAGAGTTTATCCATCCGCCGGTCGCGCAGGTTTCGGAGAAGTTTAATCTGATGATAGCGTCACAGGAATACCCGGATATTATTGAGTGGGACTGGCGCGGGTTCACCGGCGGACCCCATACTGCGATTGCAGACAATGTCATCTTACCGCTCAATCAGGTGTTTGAAAAATCCGCGCCCAACCTTTCTAAAATTTTAAAGGAACGTCCTGAAGTAGCCAAAGAGATAGCCACGGATGAGGGAGAATACTACAATTTTCCGATGATTCGGGAGAACGATTATCTGAACACCTTCTTAGGACCCATGTTCCGAAAAGACATTCTTGAAAAGATCGGATGCGATGTCCCCGAGACCATTGATGAATGGGACGATGTTTTGCATAAAATGAAAGCTGCGGGCGTAGAGGTTCCGCTTGTTACTGTATTTGACAACAACAGAGTGAAGAACACGTCAAGTTTTCTTGGCGCATTCGGTGCAGCGGGCGGTTTTTATCAGGAGGATGGCAAGATAAAGTTCGGCCCGTATGAGCAGGAGCCCTATACAAAGTATGTGACGCTGATTAAGAAATGGTATGATGAAGGGCTGCTGGATCCGGATTTTGTAGACACCGACCAGAGCCGAATGATGGGAACGTATACCTCCGGAAATTGGGGCGTACTGTTTGGTTCCTGCGGCGGAGTATTCGGTACTGCAATTCCGGCGATTCAAAAGGCAGATCCGTCCGCGCAGTTTGTGCCGGCAAAATATCCGGTGTTAACAAAAGGCGAAACACCAAAGTTCGGTCAGAAGAATTTTAATACCGGTGCGTCGGCAGCAATATCCACACAGTGCAGTAATGTGGAATTGGCGGCGAGATTTTTGGATTTTGGGTATAGCGAGGAAGGGTTTATGCTGTACAACTTCGGAGTAGAGGGTGAGTCCTATCATATGGAAGGTGATTTCCCGAGATATGACAAAAAAATCACGGACGGTGAATTGCCGATGGGTCAGGCTCTGGGAGCATATGCAAGGGCAAGCTATTTTGGGCCGTTTGTACAGGCAGAAAACTATATGAGGCAGTACGCAAAGCTGGATGTGCAAAAAGAGGCAATCGAGGTTTGGTCTGATAACACCAATACAGAATACGTTTTGCCGAGTGTTACATACACCGCTGAGGAGAACCGTGAATATTCCAATATTATGGCGGATATAGATACCTACCGTCAGGAAATGTTTTATGCGATTGTGACGGGAACCAAGAGCCTTGATGATTTGCCGACATATTATGAGACGTTGAAGTCAATGGGCATCGAAAGAGCGATTGAGATCAATCAGGCGGCATATGACAGATATCTTGACAGATAGAAAAAGCAGAAGGGAGACCGCATTTGATGATTGCAGGAAAAAACAAAACACAGGCTGCTGAACTGGTAAAGAGTCCCTCCTTTTCTAAAAGATTTAAAAGGGATTTGAAAAAAAATTATTCTTTATATTTGCTGATGATACCCGTATTGGCGTTTTATATTATCGTGTGTTATGCGCCTATGTACGGTGCCAGCGTTGCATTTAAGCAATTTTCGCCCGGCAAGGGAATCCTTGGAAGCCCATGGATCGGATTAAAAAACTTCTATGATTTTTTTAACAGCACCTACTTTCTGAGAGTATTGAAAAATACTCTCAGAATCAGTTTTTTAAATATCGTATTTGGGTTTTCGACGCCGATTATATTGGCGCTTTTGATTAATGAACTAAAAAGCAGGACATATTCAAGAATCGTGCAAACGGTTACTTATTTGCCGCACTTTATATCGTTGGTTGTTATATGCGGCATACTTTCCGATTTTTGTAGGGTGGACGGTATCATCACCAATATTTGCGTCTTATTTGGTGTGGAGCGGCAGAATTTGCTGCGTGTTCCGGGATATTTTACAACGATTTATGTAGTGTCCGAGATTTGGCAGACGGTCGGCTGGGGATCGATTATCTACCTTGCCGCGCTTGCCGGAGTGGATCCGTCGCTGCATGAGGCGGCGAGAATTGACGGTGCAAACCGATGGGTTCAAATATGGAATGTGGATATCCCTTGCATTTTGCCGACGATTATTACCTTGCTTATTTTAAGGCTGGGACAGGTTATGAATGTCGGATACGAAAAAATTATCCTCTTATATAATCCTCTTACAATGGAGAAGGCGGATGTTATATCGTCCTTTGTCTACAGAAAGGGATTGCTGGAAGCAAATTACGGTTATTCGACAGCGGTAGGATTGTTTAACTCGGTGATCAACATGGTGTTTGTTATTACGGCAAATTTAATCAGTAAAAAGCTGAATAATACAAGTTTATGGTAAGAGGGGAGCGCTGAATAACGTGAAAATCAAAGTATCATGGCAGCAGAGAGTTTTTGACTGCTTTGACGTAATATTTATGTTTTTTCTTATGATGATTATGATCTATCCGATCATCCATGTGGTAATGGCGTCCTTTTCGGACGGAGAAGAGCTGATCCGGCATACCGGCGCTCTGTTATGGCCAAAGGGGTTCAATCTTGAGGCGTATCGGCGCGCGTTCAGCAAGCCTGATATTTTAACCGGGTATCAATCAACCTTGTTCATATTGGTTGTCGGCTGCAGCATCAATATTGTTCTCACAACAATCGGGGCATATTTTATGTCGCGTAAGGATGTCATGCTGAAAAAAATCATATCGTTTTTGATTGTATTTACGATGTTTTTCAGCGGCGGTCTTATCCCTTTGTACTTGGTGATCCGCGGCATGGGACTAAACGGATCCATTTGGGCGGTTATTTTGGTGGGCGCACTCAATACCTATAACATGATTATTATGCGCACCGGGTTTGAGGCGATACCGGAGAGCCTTACGGAATCTGCCATTATCGACGGCGCCGGACACATGACCATCATGTTTAGGCTGCTGATTCCGCTTGCAATGCCGACTATGGCCGTTGTTTTGTTATACTATGGCGTGGGGCATTGGAACTCGTGGTTTTACGCCTCTATCTTTATTGACGATCAGAAAAAGTATCCCTTGCAGTTAGTACTGCGCGGATTGCTTCTTGAGAACGAGGCGTCGTACATGACGGAAGGCGCCAGCAGCGACGAGGTTTGGGCGGCCGGCGAGGCGGTAAAATATGCCATCATTGTAATTGCAACCCTGCCGATTTTGTGTGCATATCCGTTCCTGCAAAAATATTTTGTCAAGGGCGTTATGATTGGTGCGGTGAAAGGATAACGAAGCAACAGAAAGGATGAATCGAATTGATAAAGAAATTAGCGTCCTCCTTCGTGGCGATATGCGTTTTATTATCTTCTTTTGGGGCGGCAGTATTTGCTGACGCATCGGATGCGATCATTTGGTCTGCGTCTTCTTACGTAGAAAATGAATCTGACTTTTCCGCTTTGACAGATCAGAACGCGGAGACGATTTTTTCCTTAAAACCATTGGGGGCGTCATTGACGGCAAGACTGTTTTTTGATTTAAAGGGCAGTAATGCCGAGATAGAACCCTATAATAAGGTGAAAGTCGGGTTCGCGAAGTATAACGCGATGAAATTGTCAGTATATACGGCAAACAGTGTTTATAATGTGCTTGGCTCTGCGGCAAACCCGCCGTCTTCCAGCGGAATCAGCAGCGTAGGGTTCCAAAGCTCCGATTACCGGAACCCTGCGGCAGTATGCAACTTTACGCCATACCGTGCATCATCTGCCGGCGCGGAGGACTATCCGTCCGAAGTGATTTTACCCATAAAAAGAACAACAGACCGCTATCTGTGCGTTGAAATCACAACCGCGTATGATGCAGTTTCAGCGGGCGGCCGTTACTATGGGATAGAAAACGCTTTGACAGGTGTCGAGATTGGGCTTGCTGTGCCTGCCGCGATTGAGGTGACGGCTGAGGCAGAAGCGGTATCGGTTCCGATATCCGGTGTGAAGCAGGTGGCATTTTCCGGAAAAGTGGTGGACACTGACAAAAATCCAATTACGGATGAATCACTGACAGGCTTTCGCTGGGAGCTCGCTGAGAACTATGCCGGGACAGCGATTGGTCAGGACGGCGTTTTAATTGTTGGCGCTGACGCAAAGGCGGGGACAGAGATTACCGTGCGCGCGATATCGACGGCAGAGGGCTACGAGAGTGTAATCGGCGAAAAAACGGTTACGCTTTCCTTACCGGATGAAATCGAAAAAAATGTTTCAGAGGTTACAGAACGCTTGAGCTATGACATGATCTCATCGCAAAGCATTGATGCAACGGGAAAGAATCTTAGCTTGATTTATGCGAAAAACGGCGGAGTTACCGTCGGAGGCAAAACATATCCGAATATTGAGATAAACTGGACAAGCAATAAACCGGAGATTATAAGCAATCAGGGCGTGGTAAACCGTCCTGCCGGCGCGAATGAAACAGTTACGCTTACTGCAACCGTTTCGGGCAGCAATGCGAGCGGTCAAACTTTTTCCGGGCAGAAGTCGTTTGAGATTACCGTAATCAAAGCCGGTGTGCTGATTGATATGAAGAACCTGATGGCGGGCGGTTACGGCTGGGTTACAAGCGGCTGGGGTTCGGCAGGCAGAGCGGTTGACGGTGACCGATCCACGTACTGGGCGATTGGCAATCATGGTCTCAATTCCATTACTGCCGGATTGAAAATGCCAAGCGGAGAGCTGGAAAAATATAATAAGGTTGTCTTGTATTTTTGGGGCGGCAACGAAAAAATCGGCGGTTACACGGTAACCGGCTATAAAACGATTTCGGTAGATCCCGGACAAAACACAAGCGTGGGTTTTTCGGGCGGCAGCGGCGTCACAACCGTTGTGTCCTATGATCCTGACAATGCGGCGACGGTACCCGACGCAGAGCACCGCGTTGTTGTGAATCTGAATGAGGTTGCGGAAAGCCGCGGGTTTGGCGTAACGCTTGCCAATACTGCGGAAACAAACAACAGCTTTGGACTTTACGAATTTGAGGTATATTATGCAACGCCAAACCGCGTGGAATTCAAAGAACCGGGGACGGTGCTTTTTAAACCCCCGTTTGCGGAAAGCGTAGCATATGACATCCCTGAGATGGTGGTGTACGACGAAGCCGGTGACGCTTTGGTCAGTCCGTTTGAGCATTCGATTTCGCTGGCAGAGAACTATTCGGGCGTTTCTTTGGAGAATGATAAGATTGTCATCACTCCGGATTGTGAACTGGATGAAATATCGCTGATTTATACTACGTGGGATGAGGATAAGGTATACCTGAATGAGAAGTTGACCATTCCGCTTTTGTGTTATACAGAGGATTATTATGCGATCACGGATACCATCGCCATGCTTGAACAATCAATTCCAAAAGCAACTGAAGAAAACCTTGAACTCCCTGTTTCATCGGAAAACGGATGCGCTATAACCTGGAGCTCGGACAAACCGGAGTTTATTGCGCCGGACGGCACGGTAAACAGACCGATATATCCGGAGCGCGACGCGGATGTAGTTTTAACCGCTGCAATCAGTAAAGGCGAGTATTCCTTGACAAAGAATTTTCCAATTAGCGTCATAAAAGAAATGACGGATGAACAGCGTGTGATACAGGATGCAAACAGAATTTTGCTTGAGGGTACCGATACGGACGGCGGCGTGTCACAGAATCTGACACTGCCGGACACCGGCGTCTACGGCAGCCGTATCACATGGACATCCGACAACCCGTCGGTGATTTCCGATTCCGGAAAGTATAACAGAATTTTAGCGTCCTCTTCTTCTGTTGTGGTTACACTGACCGCAAGAGTGACGTACGGAGAAAGTATGGTTACCAAGGACTTTACGTTTTATGCAAAAGCCACGGTAAACTCCGGCGGCGGCAGAATTAGCGGAGGCGGTTCCTCCGGGGGAGTATACATCGGCAGCGATGACACACAAATCAAAGACGGCACAAAATTAGAACCGCTTGACGAAGAGGCGCTGGCTGCGGGAATTTTTGCGGATGTGGCGAACGATCACTGGGCGCAAACTTACATCGAGACGCTGGCTGAGCGAAAGATTGTTGCGGGAAACGAAAGCAATCTTTTTGAACCGGATCGCACAATTACAAGAGAAGAATTTACCAAGATGCTTGTGATTGCCTTTGACCTGACATTAAAACCGGGAAGCACTGACTTTAAAGATGTAGATCCGTCGGCATGGTACGCGGATTATGTTGTCACTGCACAAAAAGAAGAGATTGTTCATGGCGTAAGCGATGATGAATTCGGAATCGGCACAGAAATCACGCGGCAGGACATGGCAGTGATGATTGCACGGATGCTGCGGCGCGTACAGACGGAATTTATCGGCACTGCAAAACAGTTCGCAGATGAAGCCTCTATTGCAGATTATGCAAAGGATGACGTAGTAAGCTTATCAAAAATTGACATTATAAGCGGTGACGAAAACTCCAATATGCATCCGACGCAAAGCGCAACAAGAGCTGAGGCAGCTAAAATGATTTGTACCGCAATGCAAAAAGGAGGTCTTGCAGAATGAGAAATAAAATACTGTCTGCAATTTTGATATTGACTGTATGCGTCAGCACAGTATCCGGTGTGTGGGCGGCCGATAAGGGCTACATTGATACAAGTATGACAAAATATGAAAAAGCAGTGGGACTTTTGCAGGCATTGAAAATTGCGGAAGGTTTTTCTGACGGCACCTTTGAGGTTAATGAGGTAATGACGCGGGCAGAATTCGCGGAGATATTGACCGGGCTGACTTGCATGGGAGACCTGACATCGGACAAAGTATATTTTAAAGATGTTAAGGCAACGCACCCGTCAAAAGATGCGATAAACATTGTGTGCACAAGCGGATATATGGACGCCGACGGCAGCTACTTTTATCCCGACCGTGCGCTTGACCGCAAAGCCCTTGCCAAATCCCTTGTCACAGTATTGGGGTATGCGTGTACAACGGATCAATATGTGGTTAAGGCCAATCAGCTCGGGCTTTTTATGGGCGTGCAGACCAAAGATGAAGCAATGACCCGCGGCGATGTTGCCATGGCTGTCTATAACGCGCTGCGCACGGATATGATGAAGGCAGGAAGTTTATCGTACAGCGAGGGTTCCGTATACAAAAATAATAAAATATCCGGGACGTTAATGCAGGAGTTTTTCAGCGTGTATGAAGCAAGCGGACAAATCACGGCGCTGAAAGGAATTGATCTTACGGCTTCCGGCAGTGTGGAGGAGGATGTGCTGAAGATCGACAACAGGGTTTTTGACTGGGACGAAAGTCTGAAACTCGACAAAAAAATGCTGGCAAAAGACATCACCTACTTTTACAGGGCTTCAGAGAATGCTGAAAAACCTGTGCTGCTGTATTGTTACGAAAGCCAGGAAAACAAGGTTTATTACGCAGAGGCTGAAAATATCGTTTATGATCAGTGCAGCACGGTGAGGTTATCTTATTATGAAAACGATAAGAAAAAGAACGTCTCAATTCCGACATCGGCAAAGTTTATTGTTAACGGAGGAATCATAGCAGACGCTGAAAAATCGGATACCTTGTTTCGGATAAATTCCGGCTATGCAGAGCTTGTGATTCCCGAGAGCGGGAAAAATCCCATCGTATGGATAGAAAGCTACCAGTATTACCTTGTAGACAGCGCCGGCCTCGACGCGGTGTATTTAAAGAGTGGCGGCGAAATCAATGTCAGCGAGGACGACGATGATCTGGAGATTAAAATATATTCGTCCGGCGGAGAAGCGGTAACCGTAAATGAAATCGTTTCCGATTCTGCAATTGCGCTGGGCGAGGTTACAACGCCGGACGGCGTGCTGCACCGGAATATCTATATTTTGAAAAGCGTAACCGGCGCCGTAAACGCAGTGAAGGAAAAGCAGTATGAAATAGACGGCGTGACCTACAAGGCTTTGGCGGGACTTCCCGAAGTAAAAAAGGGATTTTCGTACACCTTTTATCTTGGAATGAATGATGAAATTTGTTTGGTAGACGTCGACAGTATAGAAGCCGTCAATTATGGATATTTGATCGATATTGCCTGGATTCAGGATGGGCTTGGCGGTCAGATCAAGGCAAAGCTGCTCGAAGCCAACGGAGACAAGGTGGAGTACGATTTCGGAGACAAGTTTTATATTAACGATAAAAAGGTTAAAACCGCGTCTGCTGCAAATGATGATAGCTTTAAGCTCTTGTATGATTCTGCGGCAAAGCGCGCAAAGCGGCAGGTGGTCGGTTATACGCTCAGCCGCATCGGCACGCTTAGCCGGATATATACGGCAGAGGAAGGAAGCGAGGTTCTCTCTCTGGATGTTGATCCCGGCAGCAAATTGCAGTGTAAATCCAGTTCTTTGTTCAACTTTGGCGGTCAGCTTACGGCAAAAAGCGATGGTGCGATATTTGTGATTCCGCAGGATGCGGATACGGCGGATGAAGATGATTTTGAAGTATGGGACAGAAGCTACTTTACGAACGACGCCAGCTATCTTGTCCAAGGGTACAATGTCGACGACCTTTGCGAGGCGGATGTGATCGTGGTTATTGCGGATAGTACAGATACGGCCAATTATAATGAGGGCAACACCTACACCTGTATCTTTGACTATAAAGAATCCGTTTTAAACGATGAGGGCGAGATTGTTGATCAGATCACATATTGGCAGCGCGGCGTACAGTACACAAAAATGGTTGCAGACAGAACGGGAAAAAGCACTTATCAGGCAACCATGGAGGCGCTTGCCGGTATCAAACACGGCGACCTCTTCAAGATCGAATTAACCGCAGACAACGGAATGATAAAAAATGCCAGCGTAGAATTTGAGGCCGAGAACCGCTCAGAGACAAACGGTACGTACAACGCGGCAAGACTCATCTTTTACGGCAAAGTAATTGCAGTCAGCAACGAATCCATCCGCATCCAAAAATTTGCGACCGGTGCAGCGGATTATTTAGCGTCGACGAAATATTTGTTTAAAAACGCTTCGCGCGTTACGACATACTTGTACAAGGGCGCCGACCGTGATATAGAATATCTGCCGAACTGTCTGGCAGACGTCCGCGTCGGTGACTGGGTTGTGTTACAGGCCAGAAACGCGGCGTCAAGAACACTGGTTATCTTCCGGGATGACGACAGGCTGCCTAACGGCAAATTAAAATAACAGATTTGCAGTATTTGTACAGCGGAAAGGAAAGTGTGGCTATGGTAAAAAACAAAGTGTTGGCATGGTTACTTGCAGCGTCGTTGTTTTTGGGTGTATTTCCGGTGTTCGCCACAGCAAACGGGGATGATAGCGAAGCGGAGCCTGTTGCGTCGGCTTGTTTGTTTGGAGACGATTTCGAAAGTTATACAAATGCCGGCGAAGCGATTTACGAAAAGCTGTGGGATTCTGTCTTGCAAGATGAAGAAAACGGGGGAAAAATCACGGTTGATACCAATGACGGCAACGGATTTGCGGCTTTTTCCGTGAAACCGAAAATCAAAGACGGCAAGGTTACAACGCCCGTTACGGCGCTGAAGAAAAACGGGATTGACAATGCGGGGCGAACCCTGATATATGACGGCGGGTTTTATACCTTTGGAGAAGAGGCAAAAATGTCATTGCTTCTCACGGATATTCAGGATACGCAGAGCATAGAACTGATCACATTGAAAGGCTCTGCGTTGAATGTCCGCGCAGAGGATGCAACGCTGACGAAAGCGTCCGATTCTGTGCCGCTTCGGGAATGGAACCGTATCAGCGTCGCTGTGGACGGAGCAAAAAAGACGCTTAGCGTATACGTAAACGGCGAATTGCTGCGTGACGCGGTAAAGCTTGATGTCGGCGGACTCGATCTTGGCAGCGTCTCATTAAAAATTATGGTAAAAAATAATTTTATGGAGGCGTACACAGACGGAAGAATTTACATGGATGATTTTTATATCTACGAAGCCGAAAAACCTGTGGATTTGGATTG
>CAVGTH010000017.1:10586-23554 GCA_963632045.1 Roseburia faecis
GCGATCCCGTTGTCACTTATTTAAACAAACAATTCACATCGATTGCAACAAACGGAAGGGCGCACGGAATATCCGGGTTTACAACAGGGGTATCCATTGTGGATTTTCCGTCAGAAACGGATAAAAGTGCAAAAATCAGCATGGGCGGCGAAAATGCGTACCTCCCGTTTGATGAAACGGCGGCGGAGAGCTTTATTGTCAAATTGCGTTACCAATCCGACAAAGAGCTTGCGCTGATGGCAAAAAATAAGGACGGAAAGCAGCAAAAAATTGCCGATCTGCCAAAGCATACGGCGCTTGACGACGCGACCGTCACAGTGGATATGGAAAAGAAGACGGCCGATTTTGAGGGAAAAAGTTTAAAGTTTGATTTAGACGATATTTCCTACCTGGGATTTTCGGGAAATGAAAATACAGTGATATTAAACCATGCTTTTGCATATTCCGGCAGCCGTATCCTGGATGATTCGTATTTTAAGGATTATTCCTATCAGCAAAAGACGATCAAGGCGCTGGTGACCGACGCGTGGAGAAGCAGTTACAGCACGCTTTCAAAGGGCGTCTTTATGGGAATTGATTTTTATCAGGCGAGCGTCTTTGGTAAAAATCTGCGGTTTTCGGGTCAGCCGCCAAGGGTTTTTAATGAAAAACCGTATGTTCCGGTGGAACGCGCGACAGTCTTTTTGGGCGGCGAGGTGCAAAGCAGCGGCGAGGACGTCGTCCTGGCGGTCAACGGCAAAGAGGTAACGGTGCCGGCCGATGCAATATACGTGACAAAACAGACAAAGTATGTCGAGGCAGAATATATTGCAAAGCTGTTTGACCTGAAACTTTCGTGGGATGGAGAATACCTGCTGGGCTTCGGGAAAACCGTCCTTTTTGACGCAAACGGGGACAATGAGACTCTGAAATCCGCACTGTATTATCAGCGGCCCAGCGGCGAAGAAATTTTTGACCGCATTGCCAAGCGCGGCAATATACAGCCGTGCGTAATGGCAGACGGCGAAAGAATCGCGGAGGTCAAGAAAAACATTGCGATGTATCCTACGATAAAAACGTGGTCGGATAAGCTGCTGGCGGACGCCGAAAAGAAGCTCAAGGCAGAAAAGCTGATCTATGAAAAGCCGGACGGCACGCGATTGCTGTCTGTCTCGAATGAAATGGTCAACAGAATGTACTCTCTGGGGTTTGCATACCGAATGACGGGGGATGAAAGATACGCACAGGCGGCATGGCGTGATCTGGAGGCGGTATCGAACTTCAGAGACTGGAACCCGAGTCACTGGCTGGACGTTGCAACAATGAGCCGGGGCGTGTCGATCGGATACAGCTGGTTTTACGATTATCTTACAGAAGACCAGAAGGACGTCATTGCACGCGGATTTGAGCGCTGCGGTCTTGCCGCATATATCAACGGCGTTGACGCCAGCGCGTGGTGGGCGGTTTCCGCTTCAAACTGGAACCCGTGGTGTCACGGCGGCGTACTGTCCGCAATTGTGGCGATGAGCGACCGGCTTGGCGATGACGCAAAGTACGCGCTTGACAGACTCTTCCCGTATTTAGAGTACCTTTATCCGGATTTTGTGCCGGATGGCGCATGGAAAGAGGGACTTTCGTACCACGCGACAACGCTGCATGCTTTGTCCACGTGGTGTGAAACCCTGGAAACCGCCACCGGAATCGATTACGGCTACTGGGATCTGCCTGGCATGGATATTACGGCGTACTACGGCGACGCTTTATCGGGAAAGGGCGGCTCCTTTAACTACGGAGACGATACCTCCGTTGTCGCAAATTATCAGGCGCAGGCGTGGTTTGCAAAAAAATACAACGATCCGGGTCTGGCGCAGATGCGGTATGATCATATCGCAGAATACGGATTTGCGACCGATTTATACGATCTGCTCATGACCCGGCCGGAGATGTTCGGCGAAAGCGATGGCATGGATCGCGATCTGTTATATAAAAATATGAACGTTGTATCCATGAGAAGCTCGTGGACGGATTCTTCAAACGGAATCTTTCTGGCGGCAAAGGGCGGCCAAAACGGTGACAGCCACTTCCACTATGATCTGGGCGGCTTTGTCATGGATGTAGGCGGCGTCCGCTTTGCCTATGAGCTTGGCCGTGAGTCGTACGGGATTACAGCGACAGATACAGAGACGTATCAGTACAAAAAGAGAGCCGAGGGTCATAATACCTATGTCATCAACCCGGATGAGAAGCCGGGTCAGTCCGGTACGGCGAAGGCAGAAGTTTTGCGGTTTGAAACCAAGGAAAAGGGCGGCCTGGCC
Organism: Roseburia faecis; assembly: GCA_963632045.1. Taxonomy (GTDB): domain Bacteria; phylum Bacillota; class Clostridia; order Monoglobales; family Monoglobaceae; genus Ructibacterium. The sequence goes on from CAVGTH010000017.1 coordinate 12,881, forward strand.
GTGATCGATCTTGCAAATGCGTACAGCGCGCGCAAGATGCAGCGCGGATTTATGCTGACGGACGACCGTCAGACCGTGATTATCCAGGACGAGGTGGCTTTGCCTACCAAGTCGGAGGTATACTGGTTTATGCATACGCGGGGCGATATCCGCGAGGCAAATGACGGCAAAACCGTTTATATCACCAAAGACGGCGTAACCGTCAGAATGGATATCTTAGATTCGGATAACGGCGGCGCAAAATTTTCTGTGATGGATCCGCTGCCGCTGCCGACAACGCCGTGGCTGAAGGGACAGGGCACAAACGAAACGTATAAAAAGCTTGCAATACATTGGGACAGTGTGCAAAACTTTACCCTTGCGGTCGCAGTGCGGCAGGTAATCACCGAAGAGCTTGATACGGATTATCAGGAGCCGGTAACGCCGATTGACCAATGGACGCTTCCGGACGGCAAGCTGGAAGAAAGACCGGTCATCAACGCAATCACCCAAAACGGAAAGATGATCGAGGGCTTTAGCGCCGGCAAGACCTCTTATGTGATTCAGCTTCCGTATGATACGGAGGAGAAGCCGGATTATCAGGTAGAGGCCGGAGAGAATCAGGAGGTTACAAAGATCGACTGTGAAGGCATTGTCGGTATGACGAAATTTATTATCAGAGATACCACAAACAATAAGTGTTCGTGTTACAGTGTGACAACCAAGATCGGAACGCACATCGGCGTCATTCCGGGCGTCAAAGAGATAGAGATCGAGAGCGTTACTGCCAGCGCAGAGCCGGAAGCCGAGGCGGGTCACCGCGCAATATGCGTTCTGGACGGAGACTATATTACGCGCTGGACGGCAACGGACGACGCATGGATCATGCTTGAACTAAAAGAGCCGACAGAGGCCTATGCGCTTGGCGTTGCGTGGTATCAGGGCGATAACCGTACCTATTTGTATGACGTAGAGGTCTCTGAGGACGGAGAAAACTGGAAACAGGTATTTTCCGGTACTTCGTCAGGAATGACTACGGACATGGAGTGTCTCCTGCTTGGCAACCAGCGGATCAAATACGTCAGATACCAGGGTCACGGACACGCGATCGGTCAATGGAACGTTATATCGGAAATGCGCGTTTACAAAAAATGAGGAAAGAGACATGTCTGTAAAATGCAACTTGGTTAGGACTCTCTGCGCGGTAATGGCGGCGTTGCTGATGCCGGTCACAGCGCAGGCGGCAAAGCCGAAGGTAGAGATCACAGGACTGCCGAGCAACGTTTTGCCGTTAAAATACGGAACAAGCGCAGTTTATCAGCTAAGCGGATCAATAAACGGCCGGTACCGCGATGACGCGGAATGGTCGGTGGCGGCGAGCGACGCCGAAGGATTTGAGCTTTCAGATACCGGTACGCTCACCGTCACCCCCGAAACGTCGGGCAGCTATTTAAAGATCAAATGCTTGATTGACGGAAGCTATGCAGAGGAGACGGTATATTTTGACGATACCGGCCAAAATCAGGGCGGGCTTGCGTGGGTCGGCAGCGGCTGGAGTGCACAGGCGCATCCGCCGCAGTATGCGGTTGACGGAAACCCGGATACATACTGGAGCGCCGGCGCGCATACGGCGGGGTCGGAGGCAAAGCTGTGTATCGACACGGGCGGCGCAGCGTTCAACCGGGTGCGCCTGCGGTGGAGGCATCTGTATAACAGCGGCAGCGCAAAGCTTTATGCGTCCGATACGGTGGGTACGGATATTCCGGCACAGTCCGGCGTCACGTCCTCAACCCCGGCGCTTTTGGACGCAACACTGCTTTACGAAACCGATACGCCGCATTATGAGACCGAACAGACGATTGCGATTGCGGATACAACCGCGAAATATCTGCTGTACTGTAACGGGATCGAGGATCCGGCGGCAGAGCCGTTTGAGTTATCGGAGATTTCCTTGCATCGGGCTACAGCCGGCGATCTTGCAATCACCGATCTTCCGGATCAGCTGCTGATCCCCAATGACGGAGCAACCGGCTATCACATCGGCACCTTGGTATACGACAGTCTTGGCGCGGCCATGCCCGACCTTGAAAAAAACGGTAAGGTACAGTGGCAGTGCAGCGCCCCGGACGGTGTGACATTTGACAGCGAAGAAGGGCTTTTAACGGTTGCGGCGGACGCCGCGCAGGGCGAAGTCACGCTGACGGCAGAGCTTACGCTGGACAACTGTACGCTGAAAGCTAAGGCGCAGCGCACCGTTACAAACGGCGTGATCGAGGTTATCAATGACAGCGGAGAGGCGGTACAAAACGTGAAAAAGGGAAGCGCCTATCGGGCGGCCGTCAAGGGCGGCTCGGCAGAAAACCGCTTGATTGTGGCAGAGTATCATGACGGAATCGCATCGCAGATATCGTCAGCCCCGGGAGACGAAACGGCAGAAATCACCGTTTTGGACGGTGACCGTCTGAGGGCGTACTATTTCAGCCCCGAAAACGTGCCGCTTGCCTCTGTGTGGGAAGGATACACGGACGGCTCGTCCGGCGATGAGACAGACGGGACGGCCGCATACCAAAGAATGGCGTGCAATTACCTTGCCAGAACCATGGTGGGCAGGAATTTCAGTGTCACAGAGCAGTTTGCAGATATCCGAAAAAGCTCACAAAATGATATTGCGCTGGCGTTGGATTTTTCCGGCGTGCTGGTGTACGGCACAAGATATAAAATGAAGGCTTGCCCCAAATCGGATGCGGGGGATATTGAGATCCCGGCAGAAGTGATTTGTGCGGCCGGCGGCAGCTATACCGCAGAGCAGGGGGGTGCGAGCGTTGCATATCAGGGCGGCTCCTATTGGATTTCGATGACAGAAGACGGCTATGTCAAAGCGCAGGATCTGGCCGGGGTTTTTCAAAAACCCCTCAAGACGTGGTCAAACGGCCTGATTTTATACACCGATCAGACGCTTTTTTCTGAGAGCGAGGCCGATGATTATCTGACGCTGCTGCATTATGACCGCCCGACCGCGCAAGAGGTTTTTGACGCTATGACAAAGCGCGGCGGCGCGCGCCCCGGCGTCATCGCCGATCAGACGGTGTTTGACCGCGTAAAAGAGGAGCTTTCGTATGACGAAAACGTCAAGGCCTGGTATGCCGCGCTTCAAAAGAGGGCGCTGTCCTATATGGATAAGCCCGTCACCGAGTACGAGGTTGTCAATAACCGGCTTTTAACCGCCGCAACGCAGGTTTATACCCGTGTTTCTGAGCTGGCGTTTTTATACAAAATAACCGGCGATACCGCCTATGCGTCCCGCGCATGGCTTGAACTAGAGGCCGCGGCGAACTTTCCGGACTGGCATTCGTCGCATTATCTGGATGTTGCCGAGATGTCGCTGGCGTTTGCGGTGGGCTACGACTGGCTGTATGATACCCTGACCCAAGAGCAGCGGCTGATCATGGCGCGTGCCTTTGAAAAAAACGCCGTTGACACGTTTAACTACTGTATGCATAGCGGCCGGGGCGGCTGGCTGAACCACCGGTCAAACTGGAATATATGGGTCAGAAACGGAATCATATCCGGCATACTAGCGATGTATGAGGATCTGGAGCATCCGGGCGCGGCAGCCGCTGCGTTTGAAAAGGCAATGGTCGGCCTGGAAATCATGATTGATGAATTTGCGCCGGACGGCGCATGGGTCGAGGGCACCGCGTATTGGAACACCACCGTCACCTTTATGGCACAGCTGATCAGCACGCTGGAGAATAAGACCGGACGCTATTACGGCTATGATAATCTTTCCGGTTTTCCGGAGACTGCGTATTTTTCGACCCATTTAACCGGTGCGGGCGGCGTATTTAATTATGCGGATACGACCGTCAGAAGGGATAACCCCGCCGTTGAATTCTGGTTTTCGGATCGGCTTGAGGATGAGGGTCTTAAAAATCTGAGACTGCAAAATATGAAGGACTATAACCTGTCATCAAGCCTGCTTGATATCCTGTGGTATACGCCGCCCAAGTCGGATGTGATGCCGCAGCTGAAGGACGATATCGTTTATGAAAAGCTGGGAATTGCAAGCTTTCGTTCGGGCTGGGATAAGACCGCGGCGTTTGCCGCCGTAAAGGGCGCCGAAATCGGCGCAAGCCATTTTCACTATGACGGCGGAACGTTTGTTTACGATTGGGGCGGTGCCCGGTTTGCCTATGAGCTTGGCAGAGACAGCTATGCAACGACAACCGGCGAAAACGCGCGAAGGTACAACTACAAAATCAGGGCAGAGGGACATAACACCCTGGTGATTAACCCGGGTGAGGATCCCGGCCAAAAAGATGGCGCGGCAGCGACGATGGTGCGCAGTCAAACCGATGATACAAAAAGCTTTACGATCCTTGATCTGACCGCGCTTTATCAAGACACCGAAAGCGATGACGGTTATACGGGACGGGATATCAAACGGGGCTTTATGCTGGATAAACAGACGGGCGCACTGACGGTGCGGGATGAAATTCATTTAACAAAAGCGTCGGAGCTGTATTGGTTTATGCATACCGGGACGCAAATCACCCTAAGCGCCGACCAAAAAAGCGCCGTGATTGACCAAAACGGCGTCAAGGTTAAGGCAGAACTTTTTTGTGATACCGATGCGCGTTTTGACGTGATGGATGCATGGATCTTAGATACCACGCCGGAGTACCCCGGACAAGGGAAGAACAATCATTATAAAAAACTTGCGGTCCATATGCAAAACGTACAGGATACGCAAATCACGGTGACGCTTACGCCGGTGACGGAGGATATGCCGCAGCCGACGGTAAAGCCGCTGAACGAATGGTGAAAAATAATAAAATAGCAAAAATATATTATGTTCTATGAAAAGGAGTGTTTTATGATGAAAAAATGGATGGCTTTATGGCTGACGCTCGCCATGCTGATGTCGGTTTTCTGCGTGCCGGCTGCCGCGGCGGAAACCCCAACCAACGTGCTTTTGAATGTCAAAAATGACGGAACCGGTTGGACGGGGAATGCCTCAGATTTGACAGACGGGAATCTGAGTAATGAGGTAAACGGCGGAAGGCATAGCGCCGCAATGTGGGCGATTACTTGGAAGCTTACAGATAAACCAAAGATCAACAAGGTTGTCGTTCGCTATACACAGTATAATACACAATATCTCAAAATCGTAGTTGGCCAATGGTCCACAAACGACAAGGGAAACGAGGAGCTGAGCGAAAAAACGAATACGGTCGTTCAAAAAAATTTGGATTTGACTTATCTGAGTACGCCGGATAGCATGAATCAGATATTTAGCTTTGATACAACAGAGGCTGCGGGCATTTCTGTGAAGAATCAATATAAATATAAAACGAGCGGGGATCAGACCGCAGAAGAAATATTATATTGGAATAAGAACGCTAAGATTGCGGAAGTAGAGGCATATCTGGTTACGCCGGAGTCTGTCAGCATCGACGCGTATGAGACTTACGGTGTAAAAGGCGGTTCTGTCATCGAGCCAAAATATTCTGTTCTGGACTATTTTGGCGACGCAATTGCGGACAGCACGTACAACGGCCTAACCTACAGTCTGACTGCGGGCAGCGATTATGCGACGGTTGACGCAAACACCGGGGCAATCACGGTGAAGGAAGGATTTTCCGGTGAGCAGGATATCACGGTGAAGGCAGCCTGCACCGCCGATGGCTATACCGGCCTCTCTGCCGAAAAGACCGTTCATCTGACGGATGATACGGTGGCAAGCCTGGGCTTTGAAGATCTGCCGGACTTTGTGATGACCAATCAGACACAGGAAGGGGACGCAACCCTTTATCCCGAGGTTGTATATTACGGTCATGACGGTGCGGCGCTGGCCGCCGGTGCAATCGAAGACGCGCAAAAGCCGGTCTGGTCGCTGGAGACGCCGGTGAACGGCGTAAGCGTCGATGAGACAACGGGCGCTTTGACGGTGGCGCATGATACGGACGGGGCGTCCTTTACCTTGGTGTGCAGCACGGCGGACGGCAAGCATAGCGTCAAAAAAGAGGTTAAGCTCAATCAAAAGGTTGACCTTTTGTATCAAAAGCCGGCATGGACGCAAAATGGATGGGGGCCAGCTTCTTTGCAACTCGCCCTGGATAACAACGAGAGCACAAAATGGGGCATCGGCAACCATAGCGCGGCTGCCTCGCATATCATCATCAACATGTTGGGGACGTACGATGTTAACTATATGAAATTGCGCGTCAATAATATCAACAATAGCGTGTCGATGAATGTTGCCGTCTCTGACCGTCTTGTTTACAGCGGCGGCAGCGACGTGCCGGAGGACAAGATACCGACGACTGGCTACCAAGGGATCGAAAAAGCCGGTGACATCCCGGCGTTATATCCGATCATAAACCAAGATCTGGCAGCGCAGGGAAAGAGCATATGGTCGGCGCGGTCCGCAGCGGCTGCGGTGAACGGCGCCTATTATCAAAAGTACGTCTTAACCGGGACGGATGTGATCGGCTATCTTGACACCCCAATGAAGGCGGTAAAATATGCGGAGTTTTCAAATAAGATGCTGGGTCCGACCGTTGATCAGACGAATAATGGAGTAACAACAACAGGACTCGGAGCAGTCGACGTTTATGATTTTGAGCTTTATAATACCGCGCCGAACTATGTCGAGATCGCACTGCCGCAGGATACCGATGTCACAACAAACGCAGCCGAGATCCAAATGACCGCAAGCGTACACAACGGCGTCGCAGCAGAGGACGCAGCGTCGGGCAGTACGGGCACGTGGACGGCAACCGGCGGCTTTAGCATCACCGAGGACGGAAAGTTAACCGCGGCCCAAGGCACCGACTTTGCCTTTGGAAAGATCACCTATACGTATACGTCGAACAACTTAGACGCCGACGCGTCCGTCTATGTATATAACGACAACGGAACCCTGCGTTTTGCAAACAATACGGACGGCATTTTTGTGCCGACAGACGCCGGCGACGCAGAGTATGAGGACGGAAAGCTCCTTGTGCCGGAGGGTATGACGGTCGAGCAGCTGACAGACGGTCTTGTCTTTAACCGCACCAATACATCGGCGGTTGTGGGGACTGCGGACGCTCAGGTTGTTGAAACCGGCGAGGTTACCGCAGAGTATATCGTATATGTGATGTACAACAACGCGATTGTGGCAAAGATACCCGTAGAGATTGTGGTAAAACCGCGCATCGATTTGATACAGAGCGGCAACACCTATACCGCAACGGCTGCAAATATCAGCGATTTAGAAACCGCAACGCTGATTCTTGCCGAGTACGGCGCGGATCGGACGATGAAGCAGGTGACGTTTGCAAACAAGGACGGCGAAAAACCGCTGACGGTGAACCTGACCGTAACGGAAGGAAGCACGGTAAAGGCAATGCTGTTTGATTCTTTTGAGAGCATGTGCCCGATTACGCCGGCAAAATAATGGATAACCAAAACTGCGCAGGCTTTGCTTACCGTGCAAAGCCTGCGCAATCTGCCATATTGGCAAAAAATTTGTAATAGAACAATGACAGGAGGATACTGCCGTGAAGAGCTTTGATTGGGAAAGCATAAAAAGTAACCCGGACGTCCGGGATCTTTATGAGGAGTTAACCGATTTTTATGACAATAATTGCGATAAGACGTGCGAGGCGGTTTTGCCCTACAGCAAATACGCCATGTTTCGCAGAAACGGAAACAGATCTGTTTTTGAAAAGGATTATTTTTTGCGCAGAAAGCGGCTTGTCGCAGAAACGATTTTATATCTTGCAAAGGCCCGCGAGATCGATATCGATACCATACAGGACCTGATCTGGGCGATCTGCGATGAATACGCATGGGCGCTGCCGGCGCATCTTCACGTCGCAGACGATGATTTTTCGCGCCGGACGACAATTGATTTGTTTTCGTCCGATACGGCGTATATGCTGAGCGAAATCAGTCTTTTATTAAAAGATCATCTCGACGCCGAGGTGTCGGAGCGGATCAAGGCCGAGATTGAAAAGCGCCTGGTAGAGCCGTTTATTCAAAGGGCGTTCGGGTGGGAGACCATTCATACAAACTGGGCTGCGGTTTGCGCCTGCTTTACCGGATGCACGTTTATTAATTTATTTCCGGAAAAGCTTCCGCTGATTCTGCCGCGGATTCACGCCGCAATGCAGAGCTTTTTGGAAGGGTTTTTGGAGGACGGCGCGTGCCAGGAGGGCGTTTCGTACTGGTTTTACGGGTTTGGAAGATTCTGCCAGTTTTATGACTGCTTTTCGGCCGTAGATCCGTCGGCCCTGAAGATTTTTGAGGACGAAAAGGTGAAAAACATTGCCCTGTTTTATCAGCGTGCGTGCCTGGAGGACGCGGTGGCCATGACCTTTGCGGACTGTCAGCCGCAGGCACTGTACGAGGCGGACGTTTTGTTCTTTTTAAGATCCGTATACGGAGACGAAATCAAGATACCGCCGCTTTGCTACCGCAGAAAGGGCGTGATCAGCATTTATCCGCTGACCAGAGGCTTTGCGCGGTTTGATCTTACCAAGATCGAAAAGGATATTGCAAACTTTTCGTATTATTTTCCAAAGTCGCAGATCTATGTACATAAAAAGGACGCTTATTCGTTTGCCGCAAAGGGCGGATATAACGAAGAGCCGCATAACCACAACGACATCGGCAGCTTTTTGACTGTCGTAAACGGCGAGCAGATACTGTGCGATATCGGGGTCGGCACCTATGACCGGGATTATTTTGATAACAGTGTGCGTTTTAATCTTCTGGGCAACGGTTCGCAGGGGCACAGTGTACCGATCATAGACGGCAAGTATCAGCAGTTTGGCCGTGAGTATACGGCGCGGGATGTCTCGTACGAAAACGGGGTGTTCTCGATGGATATTGCCGGCGCTTATGACGGCTTGGACGGAAGGATTGTGCGCGAATTTAAAATCGCGGAGACGGGCTTTATCCTTACCGATACCTATGATTTAAAGGATCGGCCGCAAAGTATTGTCGAGCGGTTTGTTTCTTATCAAAAGCCGGAGATCGAAGAGGGATGCCTGTGCTGGGACGGTTTAAAAATGTATTTTGACGCAAAAAATTACAAGCCCTCTGTTTCGAGCGAGAAATACCGCAACAATTTTAAAGGCGTTTTTGACGTGTGGCTGATTGATTTAGAGGCAGTGCATCCCCAAAACGATTCGGTTTTTCAGTCAAAAATCGTGATTTGTAAGGGGGAAGGGAGCAAGCCTTCATGCTGACCTTGGCGCTTTTCCCGGCTGTAAAAGCAAGAATTGATGCGGCGATGCAATTGCTATTTTGCGGATTCGGCTTGATGGAAAGAGGCATTCAATTATTTGGTTAGGGTACAGGCAAGGCAGGAAAGTCATTTTATGGCTTTCCTGCGAGACTGCAAAAAGGAGATTCATCATGAAAGAATACGATATTATAGTTGTTGGCGGCGGCTTTGCAGGAGCCGCATCGGCAATCGCTGCCGCAAGATGCGGTGTTTCTGTTATGCTGATTGAGCAATCTAATTGTCTCGGCGGTGCGGCGGCAAATTGTCTGGTCAACCCATTTATGAGTTGGTATACAAAAATTGATGGGAAAGACTATCCATTGTGCCGCGGAATTTTTGAAGAAATTTTGCTTGAAATGAAAAAATTCAGCAGTACTGTTGACACGGCCATTTCGGGATGTACTTTTAATGAAGAATATTTAAAGATCATACTTATGCGCATGGCACAGGAGGCCGGCGTAGAAATTTTATTGCGATCCTACTTGATTGGCGCCGAACACGCGGATGGGTTACTAAAGACAATAACTGTTGCTAACAAAGCCGGAAATATGAGTTTTAAAGCAAAGAAATTTATTGATGCAACAGGCGACGCTGATTTGGCACACTTAGCAGGGTTCAAAACGCGGCTCGGCAGAGAATCGGATCATTTATGCCAACCGATGACGCTTTGTTTTAGGGTTTCCAACGTGGATAGCAAAAAGTACCAAAGTGAAAAAGAAAGCATAAATGTTTTATACAAACAGTTTAAAGAAAAAGGAAAAATCACCAACCCTCGTGAAGATGTCCTTCGTTTTCGTACGCTTCAGGATGATATTATTCATTTTAACACGACAAGGATTATAAAGCTTAACCCCATCGATGCTTTTGATATAACAAAAGCAGAGATAACTGCCAGAGAGCAAGTGCTTGAAATGTTTACATTTTTAAAGCAAAACTTTTCAGCTTTTGAAAACAGTCATCTGCTCAGCACGGCGATGCAAATTGGAGTTAGAGAAAGCCGCATGATTTTCGGTGAATATGTGCTCACTGAACAAGACTTAAAAAATTGTATAAAATTTGATGATTCCATTGCTTTTGGTAACTATGATATTGACATACACAATCCGTCCGGAAGCGGTACAAGTCACTATTACTTTAAGCCCGGTGAGTATTATACGATTCCGTATCGTAGTTTGATTCCGGAAAAATCCTTAAATTTACTTGTAGCCGGAAGATGTATTTCAGCGACACACGAAGCGCAAGCCTCCATAAGGATAATGCCAATTGTTTGTTGCATCGGCGAGGCTGCCGGAACCGCTGCCGCAATATCGATAATGGATAATGCGGACGTGAAAAATTTGAATGTTCAAAAGTTAAGAAACACGCTGAAAGCCAATGGCGCCGTATGCTAAATGCAGCCAGGGACAGTTTTTACG
>CAVGTH010000018.1:0-917 GCA_963632045.1 Roseburia faecis
TTTGTGCGGAAAAATCGGCCGGTCATTGTCAAAAAAATATCAGTCAAATTGCCGCAAAACCGACATTTTTACAGGAAATGTCGGGAATCTTTTTCTTGACAAACGGAGCGGAAAACGATATACTTATGCTATGATTGCCGCGTATTTTACCATCGCCGAAGGGGAGTAATCCGCCTCTCAAAATCGGAAGTTCGATCATTTTCTTTCGGCTGCCGAAAACGAAAATCCGATGTTTAAAATCGGGGGTCGATTCCTGTGTGCCCAGGATGCCGGACGGAGGAATTTGTGGCGCGGTAAATGCAATTTATCACAGAAAAGCAAAAGGAGGGAGAGCAATGAGAAGTTTTCGCGGCGGCGTACATCCTGCCGATCATAAATCCGATACCTGCAAAAAACCCATTGTTGATTTGATGCCGCCGAAGGAGTTGGTCTATCCGCTGTCGCAGCACATCGGCAAGCCTGCCGTCCCTTGTGTCAAGACGGGGGACAGTGTTCTTATGGGACAAAAAATTGCGGAGGCGGACGGGTTTGTTTCCGCCAATCTGCATGCCTCGGTTTCGGGCAAGGTAAAAACCGTCGAAAAACGGCTGCATCCAAACGGCACTATGGTGGATGCCATTGTGATTGAAAATGATTTTGAGGATCGGATGGATCCGTCCGTTTTGGATCAGCCTGTGGATTACCACGGTTTGCCAAAAGAGGAGATCATTACCCGGATTCGGGAGGCCGGCATTGTGGGAATGGGCGGTGCGACCTTCCCGACCCATGTCAAGCTTTCTCCGCCGGCGGAGGCGAAGATCGACCATGTGATTATAAACGGTTCGGAATGCGAACCGTATCTTACCTCCGATCACCGCGTCATGCTGGAAAACCCGGAGGAAGTCTTGGACGGACTTTGTATCGTCTTACAGATTTTT
>CAVGTH010000018.1:927-2601 GCA_963632045.1 Roseburia faecis
GCGGCTATGTCGGCATCGAGGATAATAAGCCGGCTGCCATTGAAAGAATGAAAGAGGAGGCCGCAAAGTACCAAAATCCCAAAATTCACATTGTACCGCTCAAGACCAAATATCCGCAGGGGGCAGAAAAACAGCTGATCTACGCGATTTCCGGCCGCAAGGTAAAGCAGGGGCAGCTGCCGTGGCAGTCGGGGTGTATCGTTTTAAATATCGATACTGCCGCGTCTGTGATGCGTGCCGTTACCCTGAAAATGCCGCTTGTGCAGCGGATCGTTACCCTGGGCGGCGACGCCCTGAAGCAGCCGATGAACTACCGCGTTCGTATCGGTACGCCGTTTTCCTATGTGATTGCGCAGTCCGGCGGCACCACCGAGACGCCGCGGAAAATCTTAATGGGCGGCCCCATGATGGGAACCGCAGTTCCGAGCCCGGATGTCCCGGTCATCAAAGGAAGTTCAGGTATCCTGGTGCTCGGCGAAAAGGCGGCACATCTTGCTAAAGAGAGCGCTTGCATCCGCTGCGCAAAGTGCGTCTATGTCTGTCCCATGCAGCTGCAGCCGAATTTACTGGATTTAAAGGCGCGCATCAATGATTATGACGCCTTGGATAAGCTGCATATTTACGATTGTATCGAATGCGGCAGCTGCGCCTTTGTCTGTCCGTCAAAACGGCACCAGGTGCAGCAGATCAAGGTCGCCAAGGGTAAGATGCGTGCAATGCAGACGAAACAGGGAGGGAAATAAGATGGAAGAGAAATTGATGGTGTCCCACGCGCCGCATATTGCGGGCAAGGAGACCGTTTCCGGGATTATGCTTCATGTTGTGATCGCGCTGTTGCCGTCTCTGCTTGCCGGGTGCCTGGTTTTTGGCCTGCGCGCGCTCTGGGTTACCTTGATCAGTGTATTGTCCTGTGTGATTTTTGAGGGGCTTTGGCAAAAGATTTTAAAAAAGCCGGTTACGGTATCCGACGGCAGCGCGGTGGTGACCGGTATGCTGCTGGCGTTTAACCTTCCGGCACAGATTCCGCTTTGGATGCCGGTGGTCGGTTCCTTTTTTGCCATTATCATTGTAAAACAGTTCTTCGGCGGAATGGGTCATAATTTTATGAACCCGGCACTGGGGGCGCGTGCGTTCTTGCTGGCGTCCTGGTCGCTGGCGATGACAACCTGGCCGGCGCCGATTCATGCCGCGGCAGACGCGGTCAGCACGGCTACGCCGCTTGCGGCTTATGCCGCCGGAGCGGAGAATCTGCCGTCTTATCTTGATTTGTTTCTCGGTAACATCGGCGGCTGCATCGGCGAGACTTCGGCGCTTGCCATTTTAATCGGCGCGGCGTATCTGCTGCTTTGCGGCGTGATTCGGCTGCGTGTGCCGGTGATTTATATTGCAACCGTGGCGCTCGGGACCTGGATTTTTGGCGGACATCAAGGGTTATTCAGCGGCGATGCCCTGTACCAGGTTCTCTCCGGTGGTTTGATGCTGGGCGCCTTTTTCATGGCAACCGATTATACCACAACGCCGACTACGCCGAAGGGGCAGATTCTCTTTGCCCTGGGCTGCGGTATTTTAACGGTCGTGATTCGCATATGGGGCGGATACCCGGAGGGGGTTTCCTATTCCATTTTGCTGATGAATATCGCAACGCCGCTCATTGATCGGGTGACGGCGCCGCGC
>CAVGTH010000018.1:2611-9949 GCA_963632045.1 Roseburia faecis
GGCAGCATGAAAGAAACTTTGACACTGACAGGGAAGCTTCTTTTGATTTGTGCGGTGATTGCGGCGCTGCTGGCATTTGTAAACAGCGTTACCGCGCCGATCATAGAAAAGAATAACCAAATTTCGTTTGAGGAGTCGATGGCCGAGGTGCTGCCCGGCGCCAACGAATTTGAGGAGGCGGACGCCGCTGATTTTGCACCCTCGTTAGAGGGCGTTTCGGTCGATTCCGTCTATACGGCAAAGGATGCCGGCTATGTGGTAACCGTGGTGTGCAGCGAGGGTTACGGCGGTGATATTTCGGTCATGACGGGAGTCAATCGTGATTTAACAGTGGCACAGGTCAAGGTAATGAGCATGAGTGAGACGCCCGGACTTGGCGCCAAATCGACCGAGCCGGCCTTTTCGGATCAATACCGGGGACTGCGTGACGGAATCTCGGTCGTAAAGGGCAGCAGCAGCGGCGAGAATGAAATCGCCGCGATATCCGGCGCGACGATCACATCAAAGGCGGTGACCAAGTGCGTGAATACCGCACTGGAAGCGGCCGCGTTTGCAGGACAAAAGGAGGGCGGTCAGCAATGAAACAATCGGGATGGAAAACATTTTTAAACGGATTGATTACAGAAAATCCGACCTTTGTTCTGCTTTTGGGCATGTGTCCGACCCTGGCCGTTACCACCGGCGTCACCAACGCTATCGGTATGGGACTTTCGACGACGGCCGTTTTAATCTGTTCAAATATGGTGATCTCGCTGCTGAGAAACTTTATTCCCGGCAAAATCCGAATCGCCTCGTATGTGGTGATTATAGCCGGCTTTGTTACCGTGGTACAGATGCTTTTAAACGCCTACGCGCCGGCGCTTTCCGGAAGTCTTGGTATCTATATCCCCTTGATTGTGGTAAACTGTATCATCCTCGGCCGTGCCGAGGCCTTTGCCTCAAAAAACAGTGTCGGACTTTCTGCGCTGGACGGTCTGGGCATGGGACTTGGATTTACCTGCTCGCTGACCTTGATCGCCTCGGTGCGCGAGGTGCTGGGATCCGGCAGCTTTGCGGGAATTTCGCTCTTCGGAGAGGGATTTATGCCGGTCTCTGTCATGATTCTGCCGCCGGGTGCATTTTTAACACTGGGCATTTTGCTTGCCGTCATCAACGGCATCGCAAACAGGCGGAAACGCGGAAAGGAGAGTGCGCAGCATGATTCGTGATTTACTCATTATCAGTATCGGTGCAATACTCATCAATAACTTTGTCTTGGTACAGTTTTTGGGTATTTGTCCCTTTTTGGGCGTATCCAAAAAGGTTGAAACCGCAGCCGGAATGGGCTTTGCCGTTATTTTTGTCATGCTTTGTGCCTCTGCGATCACCTGGGTGGTGCAAAACTATCTGCTTGTTCCGTTTCATATCGAATATCTGCAAACCATCGCGTTTATCCTGGTTATTGCGGTGCTGGTACAGTTGGTGGAGATGTTTTTGCAAAAATCCGTGCCGGGACTTTATCAGTCGCTGGGCGTTTATTTGCCCCTCATTACGACCAACTGCGCCGTGTTGGGTGTTGCAATTCAAAACATCAGCAAATTCAGCGGCGCTTCGATGAGCTTTTTAAAATCCCTGACCTACGGCACCTCGGCCGCCATCGGCTTTTTGGTGGCGATTGTACTGTTCGCCGGCGTACGGGAGCGGCTGGAATCTTCGGATATTCCGTCCTTTTTAAAGGGAATGCCGATCGTTTTGATTACGGCGGCGCTGCTCTCCATTGCGTTTTTGGGATTTTCCGGGCTGAGTTTTGGCGCTTAAAATAAAAAAGGGGGTACGATGCTATGAGTCAGATTTTGGTTCCGATTGCGGTCATTGGCGGTATGGGATTGCTTTTTGGCGCATTGCTGGGCATTGCATCAAAAATATTTGCGGTAAAAGTGGACGAAAGGATTCCTCGCATTGTAGAGGTGCTGCCCGGCGCAAACTGCGGCGGCTGCGGCTTTGCCGGTTGTAATGCTTATGCGGCTGCCCTGGCTGCCGGTAAGGCGGCGCCCAATCAGTGTCCGGCCGGCGGTGCCGCTGCGGCGGAGAAGATCGCGGCCATTTTGGGCGTGACCGCGGAAGAAAAAGAAAAAACGGTTGCCCGTGTTCTATGCAACGGCAATGCGGATCGCGCAAAGGAAAAGTTTGAGTACGACGGCCCGATGGATTGCCATACCGCGATGCGGCTTGGCGGCGGTGATAAGGTTTGTGCTTACGGCTGCTTGGGGTATGACTCCTGTGAAAAGGTCTGTCGCTTTGGCGCAATCTCCACAGAGAGCGGTGTTGCCGCCGTGGACGAGGAAAAGTGCGTTGCCTGCGGTCTTTGCGTCAAGGAATGTCCGAAACAGATTATTCGAATTTTGCCGGCCAAGAGCCGCTTTAGTGTGATATGCAGCTCCAAGGATAAAGGAAAAGATGTGCGATCGGCCTGTCAGGTGGGGTGTATCGGCTGCGGCATTTGCGCCAAAAATTGTCCCAAAGAGGCGATCACGCTGGAAAACAACCTGGCGCATATTGACCCGGAGCGCTGCGTAAACTGCGGCATTTGTGCAAAAAAATGTCCGCAGCATACCATATGTAAAAATGATGCCCTGGGTGTGCATTTCGTGATGCCGCAAAAGGCCGTATAAGGCGTTTAAAAGGCTAGAAAATAAAGATAAAATCCTGCCGTTTGTATGAAACGCGGCAGGATTTTTTAAGTATTTCAAAAAAACACTTGACAAATAAACGATCGTTTACTATAATAAATGTAATCGATCGTTTATTTTATTTGCTTTGGCGAAAAATGGATGAAAGATTTCCTGAAAGATGGGTTATGACGCCTTTCGGTCAATCAAATGCTTTCGGCCAAAGCAAAATGCGGCAGGGGGAGAAGAATGGGAGACACGAAGGAAAAAATTTTAATGACGGCGCTGAAACTGTTTGCAAAGTCGGGGTACGAGGCGGTTTCGGTCAGTATGATTGCCGGAGAACTTGGGATTACCAAGGGTGCGCTTTATCGGCATTATCAAAATAAAAGGGATATTTTTTTGCATATCTTATCCCGTATGGAGCAGCAGGACGAAAGCGCCGCAAAACAATATGATGTGCCGGAGGGAACCCTTTCCGAGGTGGAGGAAAAGTATCAAAATACCTCACTGAAACAGATCATTTTGTTCAGCCGTGCGCAGCTGAAATACTGGACGGAGGATGCGTTTGCTGCGGCGTTTCGGCGGATGCTCACGCTGGAGCAATACCGCAGCGACGCGATGCATGCACTGTATCAAAACTATTTGGTAACGGGGCCGCTTGATTATGTCACCGACCTGCTGGGAAGCCTGGGGTATGCACATCCGCGGGAAGAGGCGGCCGCGCTGTATGCGCCGATGTTCTTTTTTTACAGTGTGTTTGACGCCGGAAGAAAAACAGAGGTCGCAGAAATGGCAGATTGGCATTTTGAGCAATATTATCGGCATCTGATAGAGAAAAATAGCAATAACAAGGAGAAATCATCACATGGAATATCCAAGAAGCAAGCAATATCAAATACCAAAATTGATGGATAAAATCATGGGGCCAAACCCCATAAAGCTGGAGGAGGAACTGCTGCAAAATCATAGAATCGCCGCAGGTGCTACGGTATGCGACCTGGGGAGCGGTATGGGGCTGACCTCCGTATTTTTGGCAAAGGAATACGGATTTCGGGTTTATGCGGCCGATCTTTGGAGCGATCCGGAGGAAAACCGCAAATTTTTTCACGAGATGGGCATGACGGACGATCAGCTGATTCCGGTTAAGGCAGACGCCGAGGCGCTGCCGTTTGAAAAGGAGTTTTTTGACGCGGTTGTTAGCTGCGACTCTTATAATTATTTTGGACGGGATCCGAAATATCTGGACGAAAAGCTGCTGCCGTTTCTCAAAAAGGGCGGATATGTTTACATCGCCATTCCGGGAATGAAAAAGGATTGTCACGATCATTTGCCGCCGGAGTTGCTCTTGTCCTGGACACCGGAACAGTTATCCTACATGCGTGACGTAAACTATTGGAGACAAACGGTGTCGGAAAGTGCCGGCGCAGAGGTCATCACAGTTTCTGAAATGGAATCCAATGAAGAGGTCTGGGCGGATTGGCTAAAGCTTAACAACGAATACGCAATCGGTGACCGCAAGGCCATGGAGGCCGGCGGCGGAAAATACCTAAACTTTATTAAAATCGTCTTAAGAAAAAAGGCGTAAAAAATTCGGGTGGCTTTCGCCGCCCGGATTTTTTTACCGTGTTTTCTTTTCGTGGGCGCGCTTTGCCGCGGTCACGGTGTTGCGCATCAGCATAGCGATCGTCATGGGGCCAACGCCGCCGGGCACCGGCGTAATCGCACCGGCGATCGGTTCTACCTCCGCAAAGTCCACATCACCGCAAAGTTTTCCGTTTTCGTCGCGATCCATACCGACGTCAATCACAACCGCGCCGGGTTTTACCATGTCGGCCTTTACAAACTTGGCGATGCCGACTGCGGCAACCAGAATATCGGCGCGCCGGGTAACCTCTTTCAGGTTCTGCGTTTTAGAGTGGCAGACGGTCACGGTGCCGTTTTGATGCAAAAGCAGCATAGACATCGGTTTTCCGACAATATTGCTCCTGCCGATAACCACACATTCCTTCCCGGCAACCGAAACGCCGCTTTCTGCAATCAGCTCCATAACGCCGGCCGGTGTGCAGGGCACAAAGTCAAAATCGCCGATCATGATTTTTCCGACATTGACGGGGTGAAAGGCGTCAACGTCCTTTTCCGGCTTGATGTGATGAATGACGGTTTTGTCGTCTAAGTGCTTTGGCAGCGGTAGCTGTACCAGAATGCCGTGGATATTCGGATCCTGATTCAGCTTTTCGATAAGCGCAAGCAGTTCGTCCTCGGTGGTTTCCGCCGGCAGCACATATTTTTCGGAATAGATAGAAAGTTCGGCACACGCCTTTTCTTTGTTTGCGACATACACCTTCGAGGCGGAATCATCGCCCACCAGGACGACGGCCAGACCCGGTCTTGTGCCGGCCTTGGTCAGTGCTGCGACTTCTTCCTTTAAATTTTCCTTGACTCTTGCGGAAACCAGCTTTCCGCTCAGTATTTTTGCCATTTTGCATCGCTCCTTTTTTATGGTCGGAAATCAGACAGTTTGGACTGTTTCCGATTAAATCTGTACGTCCGGCTTTGACAAGCGCCCGATAGACCAGGGCGTAATTTTCCGGGCGTTTGTATTGCAGCAGTGCGCGCTGCATTTGTTTTTCTTCATACGTTTTTGGGACATAGACCGGCTTCATGTCTCTGGGGTCAATCCCGGTATGGTACATACAGGTGGAAAGACTGCCGGGGGTCGGATAAAAATCCTGCACCTGCTGGGGATTTAAATGATGATCGCGCAGGTATTCCGCCAAAGCGATGGCGTCTTGCAGCCGGCTTCCGGGGTGAGATGACATCAGGTAGGGAACCAAAAACTGCTTTTTATCAAGCCGCTGATTGATCGCGGCATATTTTTGCGCAAACCGATCATAGACCTTGCGGCCGGGCTTTCCCATATACTTTAGTACGTGATCGGAGATATGCTCCGGCGCAACCTTTAACTGACCGCTGATGTGGTATTTGCAAAGATCTTCAAAAAAGCGGTCGTCTTTATCGTAGATCAGATAATCGTATCGAATGCCGGAACGGATAAAAACCCGTTTGACGCCTTTTAAGGCGCGTAGCTTTTTTAAAAGCAGACGGTAGTCCTCGTGCGTAACCTCCAGATTTTTGCAGGGCGCGGGAAAGAGGCATTGGCGGCTTTTGCAGACGCCGCGCTGCAGCTGATCCTTGCAGGAGGGTCCGCGGAAGTTGGCGGTCGGTCCGCCGACATCGTGGATATAGCCCTTAAACCCCTTTTGACGGGTGAGCAGAGCAGCCTCGGCCAGGAGAGAATCATGACTCCTTGCGGTCACGGTTCTGCCCTGATGATAGGTCAAGGCGCAAAAGTTGCAGCCGCCGTAACAGCCCCGGCAGGAGGTCAGGGAAAACTGTACCTCGGCGATTGCCGGAATGCCGCCTTTCGATTCATAGCATGGATGATAGGTGCGCGCATAGGGCAGGGCATAGACGGCGTCCAGTTCTTCGGTACTTAGCGGCGCAGCCGGCGGATTTTGTACAATATAGTAGTCCCGGTCAAGCTGCGCCAGCGGTTTGCCGCGCACGGCGTCCTGCTGCTCATACTGCTGCATAGTCGCCTTAGCGTAGGCGGTTTTGTCACTCGAAACGGTGGCAAAATCCGCCAGAATCAGGGCGTCTGCCGGCAGATTTTCCGCTTTGTCCTCGCGGTAGACCGTCCCTGCCACAGAGCAAATGCTGCGCACCGGCACCCCGGCGGCAAGGTAAGCGGCAATCTCAACAATTTGCCGCTCGCCCATGCCAAAGATCAAAAGATCGGCGCCGCTGTCAATTAAAATGCTGCGGCGGACGCGGTCACTCCAATAGTCATAGTGGGCAAAGCGGCGCAGGCTTGCCTCAATACCGCCGATGATAATGGGCATGTCCCGTCCGTAGGCCTCGCGGATGCGGTTAGAATATACGATGGTTGCACGGTCCGGGCGATGTCCGATTTCTCCGCCGGGAGAATAAAAATCGGTGTTTCGTCTCTTTTTTGCGGCGGTATAGTGGTTGACCATCGAATCAATGTTCCCGGCAGAAACCAAAAAGCCGAGCCTTGGCCGACCCAGCCGTTTCATCTCGTCGCAGCTGTGCCAGTCGGGCTGCGCAATGATGCCGACAGTGTAGCCGGCATGCTCAAGCACACGGGAGATGATGGCAGGGCCAAAGCTTGGATGATCCACATAGGCGTCGCCGATCACATAGACAAAATCGAGACTGTCTATGTTTCGCGCCTGCATATCTTTTTTTGAAATCGGTAAAAAGGGATGATTGCTATTCATACTGTTATCATACATGATTTTTGTCAAAAAAGCAAGTCCCGGATCGGTTTCATTCCCATAAATTGTGCGGCGCAAAAAGCAAAGCTGCCCCTTTGCGTGCAAAAAGTGTATTTTGATGCCGATGTTGCAATTTTTGAGGAATTGGGGTATAATACTAAGCGCATAATAAAATACAGAGACAAGAGAGGAATCTAACCAAATGAAGGACTATAAAGGTGCGGTTTTTTTTGACGTGGACGGAACCCTGGTGGATGAACGGCTGAAGATTTACCAGCCGACCGAGATGACCAAGCAGGCGATCGCAAGACTGAAAGAAAACGGGTATCTGGTTGGGATTGCAACCGGCAGATCACGCTGCTATATTCCAAAAACCGATATTGATTTTG
>CAVGTH010000018.1:9959-16066 GCA_963632045.1 Roseburia faecis
TTATGTCAGTTCGAACGGCGCGGTTGCCGAGGTAGACGGAAAGGAAATTCATAACGATTTTATCTCGGAAGAGGATTTAAAGACGCTGATCGAATATATGGAGAGCGAGGGAATCGGCTACGCCATAGAGGGATCAAAGGCTTGCTATGTACAGGCCGCAGAGGAGGAAAAGTTCCGTAAATTTTTGGAGATTTATCACATTCCGTTTTCCGAGTGTTTTTCTGTTCTGGACGACCCCAAGGGAAAACAAATCAACAAGGTGATTATCACCTTTTCCAAAATGCAGCAGTATGAGGCGATGAAAGAGAAGTTTGCCGGCCGTTTTTCGGTGATTCAGCACCACAAGAACCTTTCTGCCGATGTCGGCAAGACCTATACGAGCAAGGCGGTCGGCGTCCGCGCCGTAATCGCCGCACTGCATCTTGATATGAAAGATACCTACGCCTTTGGAGACGATGGCAACGATGTGGAGATGCTGGAGGCAGTCGGCTGCGGCATTGCCATGACGCCGCACGCCAAAGGGCTTGATAAGGCGGCGGACTATATCACGGGCGGCGTCGGCGATGAGGGCATTTATCACGCGCTTGCCCATTTTAAACTCATTTAGGAGGCTGGCATGAAACATTATCACGGCGCGGTATTTTTTGATATTGACGGAACTTTGATTGCCAAACGGCGCGGGATCGACCGGATCCCGAAAAGTGCGGCAGCTGCCATCGAGTCCCTCAAAAAAAGCGGATATTTCACCTGTGTGGCGACCGGGCGCTCCGATGGCTGTCTGCCGGACTTCGGCGATTTGCTGGAGGGGTATATCACCTGTAACGGCGCGGCCGCAAAAATCGGAAAAACGCGCCTTTATGAGACATTCTTTTCCCGTGATCTGATCGGACGTTTTATGGAGTATATGAACCAAAATCAGCTTGGCTATATTTTGGAAAATACCGAGGGCGGCTATTATACGCCGTTTGGCGGTGCGGCATATCAAAGTTTAGCGGCGCGGCTGGCATCGCATTATGCCTGCGTTTTGCCGATCGGGCGGATGGCGGCAGAGGAATTTTCGGTGTCCAAAATCCAGATTGCCTGTGATACCGCAGCGCAGTACGAAGGAATTAAGGCCGCCTTTGACGGTGAAATCGACATTGCGCCGCATCGGTATGAACTTGCGGCGGACGTTGCCCCTGCCGGAGTCAGCAAGGCCGGCGGAATTTTAAAAATGTTAAAAATTCTGGAAATTGACCCAATGAATACCTATGCCTTCGGAGACGATCATAACGATGTCAAGATGCTGAAAACCGTGGCGCACGGCGTTGCGATGACGCCGTGCATTCCTGCGCTGAAACAGGACGCGGAATACATAACAAAAATGGTGGAAGAGGATGGGATTTACCTGGGGCTGCGGCATTTCGGACTGGTGGACTGACAAGAAACGGGAATGCCGATGCATCAAAGCAGACCGGAAACGGTTTGTGAAAGAGGTACAGAGAGGTACAGAAAAGATTTAGGAGTGTTATCCGTCATGGTTTCATTATTGTTGGTGATTATCTATTTATCATTTATCAGTCTGGGACTTCCCGATTCGCTGCTGGGTTCCGCATGGCCGACCATGTATGGCGCGATGCATGTCCCGGTATCGTATGCCGGCATTTTATCGATGATTATTGCGGCAGGCACCATTATTTCAAGCTTGCAAAGCGATCGTCTGACCCGCTGCCTCGGAACGGGAAAGGTTACCGCCATCAGTGTTTTGATGACGGCCGTTGCTTTATTTGGCTTTTCGGTCAGCAGGGCGTTCTGGCAGCTTTGTTTGTGGGCGGTTCCCTACGGTCTCGGAGCCGGAAGCGTTGACGCCTCGCTGAACAACTATGTGGCGCTGCACTATAAAAGCAAGCATATGAGTTGGCTGCATTGCATGTGGGGCGTCGGTGCAGCTGCCGGCCCGTATATCATGGGATACGTGATGCGCAGCGGCGGCATGTGGAATGACGGCTACCGCCGGATCGCGCTGATTCAAATTGTACTGACGGCGCTGTTGTTTTTCAGCCTGCCTCTCTGGAAGGGGCGCCCCCAAATAGTCGATGAATCCGGCAGAAATGTAGAAACCAAGACAATTTCTATTGGGGAGATCTTTCAGATCCGCGGTGTAAAGGAAATTCTGATCTGTTTCTTTTGTTACTGCGCGCTGGAGCAGACAACCGGTTTGTGGGCCAGCAGCTATTTGGTTTTACATAAAGGGGTTCCTGCTGAAACGGCGGCCGCCTATGCGAGCATGTTTTTTATCGGCATCACTGTCGGAAGAGCCATCAGCGGCTTTTTAACGGTAAAATACAGCGATGTACAGATGATCCGCTTTGGGCAGATTTTGATCGGACTGGGGATTGCGATCCTGTTTCTTCCCCTTGGCGCGGTCGTTTCGCTGGTCGGGTTAGTGATGATCGGGCTGGGCTGCGCGCCCATTTATCCCTGTATCATTCATTCTACGCCGGCACACTTTGGCGCGGACAAGTCGCAGGCGATCATCGGTGTGCAAATGGCGTTTGCTTATATAGGAACCTGTCTGATGCCGCCGGTTTTCGGGCTGATTGCCAATCACATAACCATTGCCCTGTTCCCGGTTTTTATTGCCGTGATTCTGGTCTTGATGGTGACGATGCACGAAATGATGATGCGGCAGCTGAGAGAGAATCGGAACCGCTGACTCTTTTGTCATTGAAAAAGATGGAATACAACAAGACCCCCCTGTTCATATCCGAATAGGGGGGTCTCAGACTGTCGAAAACGGCATGAAATCGACGAAAAATTTCATTGCCGCGCCGCCGTGGTAGGCATGGCTAAGCAGGGGACGGCGATCAAATCAAAATGAAATTTTTCGCGTCATAAACTTTTTCTACACGGTAAGACTACCACTTATGGTGATAGTCTTACCAAAATTTTGTTTTTTATGCGAGATCAATGCGGAAGCCGTAGCGAATCTCCTTTTCGGAGAGCCGATACTGCTCAATCAGTTCCGGTCCGCAGCTGTTGGAACCAATCCCGGAAACCTTATAGTCGATCCGCACCCGAATATCCTTGCCGGGGCGCAGTTCATCGGTGTGCATTGCCTCGGTCAGCATCTGATCGTCATAGACCGAAACATTGATTTCAAACGTATCGTCCGCCGTAAAGGTCAAACCGTTTGCCAGGCGCAAAAGCTTGGTCTGATAGTGATTGCCGTGCTCCTGCGGCACCACATAAGGAACATACTCACCCTTTGCCGTGCTCTCATAGTACCCCATCTTTGCAAAGTGGTGCATGTCACAGTACGTCTCGCCCGGCCCCATGCCAAAGTAGCGGAACGAAAAATCCTCGCCCGGAACATGGAACACAAAGCCCAGCCGCGGCAGCCATACCGCCTCTTCCTTGATCTTACCGTAAAACTGTACGCCGATACCGCCGTCATCATAGAAGGTGTATACCGTGCGATCGTGCAAAAACGGCTTTCTGGCAACACCGGACACGGCGCCGTCCACTTCGATCCGATTTTCTTCGATGCGGCAGTCATAAACCTTGTGGAAAGTGCGGTTCAGATTCTCGCCCGATAAATTATCGCCGTCTAGGTATCCCCACGTCTTTTTGATTTTTCGGTCGTTGTCGGTCGGCGCTCTCCATGCCGAAATCTCGGCCGGTGCGGCGAGCCGTCCGTCAATATCAATCAGGCAGCCGTGCCGCTTGTCAAAGCGATGCTGAAAATGCGCGCCCTTTACGATGATCTGTCCGTCCTCTTCATAAATTCTAACGTTTTCGGCGCTCATGCATTTTTCTTCCTTTTTCACCGGCACATCAAGCGCATACTGGCAAACCGCAGCCTCGGCATCGCCGCGCATCAGGCTAAGGTTTAAATAACATCCAAGCGTGCAGGACGCCGGCAGCGTATACGGCAGCGAGACCTCCTTTTCGCAGTGCGGCGCAATATCTACCGTGCAGCTGCCGCGGTCGGTCACCTTGCCGTCCGTCTCCACGCTCCAGAAAAGCGTATACTCATTCAGATCGGTAAAGTCATGCTGATTTTTTACATACAGCTTTCCGTCCTCCATCCGGCTCCACATCGGCTGATAGGCGCATTTCGCCTCCAGGCTGCCGGCCTTTAAGGTGCGGTCGGCAAATACCAGACCGTCGCAGCAGAAATTGCCGTCGTCCGTCATCTCGCCAAAGTCGCCGCCGTAGCGGTACACGCCGTCCGTCTCGGCCACGTGATCCGCCCACTCCCAGATACAGCCGCCGATCAGGTTCGGGTATCTGTAGATCTCCTTCCAATAATCCATCACATCGCCGGGGCCGTTCCCCATTGCATGACTGTATTCGCATAAAAATACCGGTTCGGTCTCTTCCTTGCCCCACTTTGTCATGTCCGTGACCGGCGGATACATATAGCTGCGCATCGGCGATACCCGTTTGAGATTCATGTCGCGGTTTTCGCCGTTGTGGAATTCCAAATAGGCGTTCTCGCCCTCATAGTGCACAAACCGCGCATCATCGCGCGCCCGGATCCACTCGCCCATGGCGATAAAGTTGGGGCCATAGCCGCTTTCGTTGCCCAGCGACCAGAAGATCACGCACGCATGGTTTTTATCGCGCTCCACCATTCTGACCGCACGCTCGACATAGGCGTTCTCCCATGCCGGCTGGTTGCAGATCCAGTCCTCACTCTTGATGTCATAGCCGTATCCGCTGTTTCGCTGCACAAAGCCGTGCGTCTCGATATCCGTCTCATCGACCACATAAAAGCCGAGTTCGTCACAAAGTTCCAAAAAGTGCGGCGTCGGCGGATAATGCGAGGTGCGGACGGTGTTGATGTTGAGCGACTTCATCAAAAGAAGTTCGTTTCGCAGTTCTTCGTCCGTCTCGCAATAGCCGTTTTTGGGATGGGTGTCGTGGTGGTTAACGCCGCGCAGCTTAATCGGAACGCCGTTTATCAAAAGTTCGTTCTTGTCGGAAAATCTGACGGTGCGCATCCCGACCTTTTGCGGAATATATTCCGACCCGTGCTGCACCACCACGGTGTAGAGATACGGTTTTTCCGCATTCCACAAAATCGGCTCGGCAAGATCCGCTTCCTTTCCGTCCGCGTCATAGATTACCGCGGTTCCCTCGCCGGTGTAAGTGATGGCCTTATCGTCCGCCTTGAGCTCCAAATCCCAGATGCGGTCGGTATCACGCGACAGCAGATAAACGTCCCGGAAGATGCCGTGATAGCGGAAGAAATCCTGATCCTCCAGATAACTTCCCAGGCACCACTTGCGCACCAGAACGCAGATCTCATTGCTGCCCGTCTTTAAAAACTTGGTCAGTTCAAATTCCGCCGGCAGGTGCGACCCCATGCTCTCGCCCACAAACTGACCGTTGACGTAGAGCGACAGGTGCGCCGAGACCCCCTCAAAAACAATGTAGGTACGGCGTGCCGCCCAGGCATCGTTGATTTCCACCGTCCGCCGGTACACGCCCATGGGGTTATCGTCCGGCACATAGGGCGGATCCACCGGGAACGGATAGTTCACGTTGGTGTAATAGGGCTTCTCGTACCCGTGGCACTCCCAGCAGGACGGCACCGGAATCCGGTCGGGATAGCGATCCTCGCCCCGGTAGTCGTCATCTCTCTCATAAAAGCAAAAATCCCAGGTACCGTTCAGCAGCCGATAAAACGGAGATTCCTCCCTCACACCGCGCAGGGCGCTCTCAAAACTGTCGTACGGAACGTAATAGCTGCGTGCCGCCTCGCGGTTTTGGTGCAGCCGGTTTAAATCCTCATAACTTCGCATCGTATCTCTCCTTTATATGATTTTATGGATTGTGTCAGCCGAAAGAGTGCAATCCGAAACCGCCCGAAAAAGCAAAATTTCAGCATCTTTTGCCTATCCTATTATTTTTATAAATAAAACGAAATTTCGTCTATTTTCCCTTTGTGTTGCACGATCTCGCCGCCCCTTGACAAATCGCCGTTTCGGTGCTAGACTACCGAAAGACAAGGAGGTTTTTTTATGAAAAAAGCACCCAAGACAAATGCCATGCGCATTTTAGATACGCACCGCATCGACTACCGCGAGATCCTGTATGACAGTGACGGTTTTATGGAC
>CAVGTH010000018.1:16076-19484 GCA_963632045.1 Roseburia faecis
GGTTACGGTGGGCAAGAGCAAAAACCACTACGTCTTTATGATTCCGGTCGCCGCCGCATTGAATTTAAAGAGCGCGGCAGCCGCGGTGGGCGAAAAATCGGTCGAGATGATCCCGGTGAAAGATATCACCGCCGTGACCGGCTATATCCGCGGCGGATGCAGTCCCCTGGGGATGAAAAAGCAGTTCCGCACCGTGATCGACCAAAGCGCCCTCCACCATGAAACCATTTTATTCAGCGGCGGCCGCCGCGGCGCACAGATCGAGATGGATCCGCGCCGTCTGCCGGAGTTGATTGACGCAGCGTTTTGCGATATCACCATGGACTGACATGGGGCTAACCTGATGTTAGCGTAATTTATCAACATGACAAAGGGCAGTGGAGTGATCCACCGCCCTCAGTATAACACAGGTGATTGCGCCATACAATCATAAATCATTATCCTTTTGTATTAAATTTTTAACATAGTTCATAAGATCTACGGTCGAGTTCGGTTTTCGCAGCATGGCGATGCCCTCTTTCAGCGCCGCCAGGCGATCCTGATTGGTAAACATATGATAAATCGCGTCGTCCAGCGGAAACGTCTTGCTGATCTTCATGGCCGCGCCGGTGTTGAGCAAAAATTCCACATTGCGATCCTCCTGCCCCGGCACCGGGTTATTCATAATCATGGGCAGCCCCTTGGCAAGCGCCTCGCTGGTAGTCAGTCCGCCCGGCTTTGTCACGATACAGTCCGCCGCGTCCATAAACACGTCCACGTTATCGATATAGCCGTAGTTATAGACCGGCTTTTTCATAGACAGACGGTCGATCTGCTCTTTCAGTTTTTTGTTATTGCCGCAGACCGTGACAATCTGAAAATCAAAGTCCAGCCTGTCCAGTTCCTTAATCTCGTCTAAGACATTGCCAAAGCCCATGCTGCCGCTCATCACCAGTACCGTTTTCCGGTTCGGAATCTGCAAAATCGAAAACGCCTCTTCGCGGCTGCGGTGCTGCGCAAATTTGGGGTTAATGGGAATCCCCAGCGGCAAGAACTTTTCCTTTGGGATTCCCTTTTTGGTTCCCTGATAGGTCAAAAGCTCACTCGCCGTCACGTAATAGTCAAGGCAGGTGTCCTCCCAGTACGGATGAATGGTAAAATCCGTCACAATCCCGATGGTGCGGATATGCATGTCGATATGCTCGGTCAGATAAGTGACTAAAAGCGCGGCAAACACGTGCGTACAGATGATAAAATCCGGCTTTTCGCTCCGCACCAGCTTTAAAAGCCGTCTGGCAAGCAGGGTGTTTGTCATCTTCGGCATCGAATGACTGCCGGACGCCTCCCGTTTTTCACACATGCGATAACCGCCGCCGTAAATCTTCGGCATCGTTTTGGTCGACATCAGATACAGCTTTGACACCGACTCGGACAGCAGCGGATTGATATATTCAAACACATCCATATAGCGGCAGGACACACCGGCGTTTTCAAAGCATTCCGCCATGACCTTTGCCGTCTGGTTGTGTCCCTGTCCTGCCGTAATCGAAAAAATCAAGCCTTTCATTGTGCGTATCTCCTTTCCCTTTATTCCCTTTATTCCCTTTATTCCCTTTCTCTCATGGTACTGCGAAAAATAAAACACTTCCTCTTCTCTCGGCGTAAAACGCGCGCCGGCTATGGGATGCCGCATTCCCGGACACACAAAAACTATCAAGCCCTGTCCAAAAATGCAAAGCCTTCTAGATTGCGACCGCCTGCGAACAGTTTAAAAAGTACAGATACCGCTCCTTGACCGGGCATTCCAGCACGCTTTTTAAACCCTCTGCATAGTACGCGATCTGCGTTTTATAGTACGCGGCTCTTGTTTTTGCCTCTTCCTCTGTGACAAGGTCGGTCTTATAGTCAATCAGCACCACGCCGTCATCCTCATAAAAAAAGCAGTCCGCAATTCCCTGAAGCAGTATCGTCTCTTCGCCGTCCCCGGCGCAAAGTCCCGTTTCCACCGTGCCGGCCGGAACCTCCATATAAAAATCGAACTCGCGCTCGACATGCGCCGACCGAGTCAGCCGTTTGCCAAGCTCGCTTTGAAAAAAGCGGAAAATCTGTGCCGCCGAGACCGCGCGTACCTGATTTTCATAGAGCAGTCCGCGCGCCGTCATGGCATGCAGCTGATCTTCAATCTGCGCGGCCGTCTCCGTTTTCTGAAAATCCAGGTGCTGCATCACATAATGCGTGATGGTTCCGCGCTCCGCCGCGCCGATTTCCGCATACTCCGTAAGGCGCGGCATGGTATAGCGCAGCAGACTCGGCACATATTCCTCCTCCGGCACCACGCGGCGTTTCAACTCGCTGATGGATAGCTTGACCGGCGTGTTGCACAGCCCCTCGTGCGGATATTCATACGAAAACCGCGAAAGCGCCGCCGCGTCGTATTCCGTCTCGCCTGTCTGTTCGACCGATGTTGCAGCGGCGCGCCGCATGATCGGCGCCTCCGCCCCGTCCGGGCGGTACAGCGACATCGCAAACGCCGCTTTCATCGATTTTGGCGGCTGCACCACCGCGCAGTCCGCGATCTCCCGTAAAATGCCGCCGTCCGGGTGCGCAAGCAGCGCCGTCAGCGTCCAGTCGCGCGTGCTTTTTTGGCGGCGCAGAATGCCGGGCGCCGGTTTTTGTCCGTTTGCCGGGATCGCCTTCTTCCATGCGTCATAAAACGTGCCGACCGGCGCGGAGAGAATCAGTTTTTCCTTGGCTCTGGTCAGTGCGACATAAAACAGCCGCATCTCCTCCGCCCTGGAATCGCGGAGCATCTGCTCTTTGGTGATTTGCTTGGCAAGGCTCTTATAGCGAATCCTGAGTTTTGTATCGATATAATCCATCGCGATCCCGGAATTTTTATGCCACAGCACTGCGGCGGCCGTGTCACGCTCGTTAAACTGCCGATCCATGCCGCAGAGAATCACGACCGGGTATTCCAGTCCCTTGGATTTATGAATCGTCATGATCGAAACCGTGTTTTCCTCGTCCGCAAAGGCCGCGGCGGCCTTCATATCCTGGTTCTGGCTGCGCAGCTGGTCGATGTAGAGCATAAACTGAAACAGACCGTGCATCGAGCCTTGTTCAAACGCCGCGCCGTGTTCATAGAGCAAATTCAAATTCGCCTGCCGCACCCTGCCGTTCGGCATCGCGCCGGCCAGCGCCATATAGTGCAGATCGTGGCAAATCTTCCAGATCAGTTCGTCCACGCCGCAGCGTGCCGCCATGGCGCGCAGCATGGAAAGACATTCCAAAAAGTAGATAACATGCGGATCCTCCGCCTCTTTTGCGGCGCAGAGCGCGTCATAAAAGCAGCCGCGCCGTCCGTCCGCAAGCCGGATTTTTGCCAGTTCGTCCGGCGTAAAGGCAAACATCGGGGATCGCAGCACCGCC
>CAVGTH010000018.1:19494-23351 GCA_963632045.1 Roseburia faecis
GCACCGTCAAAACCTCAACGGAATCCAAATATTTTTGCCCCACCTCACTGATCGACGGAATGTCGTATTCCGCAAGGGTACGCGCAATCTCCGCCACGTTGGTCTTGGTGCGCACCAAAATGGTGATGTCGCCCAGCCGTACCGGCCGCAGAGCGTTGGTTTTTTTGTCAGTCACCATCAGTTCCCTATTATCCACCATCCTGCGGATCCGCCGCGCCACCGTGACGGCCTCCAGTTTCGGAATCTCCATGGACGCGTACGGGCTGTCCGGGTCATAGTGGTTCTTGTCGGCGTCGGTGAGCAGAACCTCGGTGGTAAAGTCGCCGGCGTTTTCTTCATACACCGCGCCGGGAATCAAATATTCTTCCTCGGTATAGTCAAGACCGCCGGTCTGCTTTGTCATGATCGAGGCAAAGATACTGTTGACGCTGTCAACCACCTCGCGGCGGCTGCGAAAGTTTTTAAAAAGCCGAATGCACACGCCGCCGTCACCGCGGCAATAGCGCACGTATTTTTCCGCAAAGATACCGGGATCGGCATTGCGGAAGCGATAGATGCTCTGCTTTAAATCGCCCACCATAAAGATGTTGCGATTGTCTTTGGACAGCATGTTAAAAATGGTGTCCTGGATATCGTTGGTGTCCTGATACTCGTCCACCAAAATCTCGTCAAAACGTTTCCTGAGCGACATGGCCGCCGCAGTGGGGCGCCCCTTCGCGTCCGAGAGCAGGCGGATCATCTCATGCTCCAAATCGCCAAAATCCAGCCCGGAGCATTCCCGTTTCTTCTTTAAATACAGGCGTTCTGTCTGCCGCACCAGCTGCTTGAGCGCCATAATCCGATCCTTGCATAAAAAGATGCGCATCAGCCGCTCCGGCTCTGCGGCGTCCAGCAGCGCGCCAAGTTCCTTTTGCACCCCGGTCACCAGCTGCTCTTTGACGGCATTGATTTTTCGCACCGTCTCCTCCATCAGCCCGGTCTTTACCGGCGCTCTGGGAATCACAAACGTCTCTCTGCACCGTTTCAGCACCGAAAGTCCGGCCGCACCGGACAGAACCGGCGCATAGACTGCCTCGAAATCGGCGCGCAGATTTTTGTAATACGCAAAATATTTGTGGTCGGACGGCACCTCGTTTTCGACAATCTCCGCGATTCTAATCAGGCCGTCGTGCATGTCCATGACAAGTTCACGCCCTAAGACACACAATAATTCTTCCCAGACCGTGCCGTCAATCGTGCCCTGTTTTGCAGCGATTTGGTATTGCCCGGCCGCCTTGTGCAGCCATTTTGCCGGGTACGCCAGGCTTTGCACATAGCTGTGCAGCCGCAAAACCACGCTGCGCAGCCCCTCGTCCGACTTGGTGCCGCCATAGCCCAGCGCCAGCGCGCGAAAGGCGTCCTTCTTCCCGATCCGCTGATAATACTGTTCCAGCACCTCATCGAGCGCCTCTTTGCGCAGCATGGCGCTTTCCGCCTCGCTGAGCATGGTAAAGTCAATCGGAAGATTGGTTTTATGAATCATGTTTTGCAAAATCGTTTTACAAAACGCGTGTACGGTCGAAATATGGGCGGAATGCACCAGAATGCTCTGCTCGCGCAGGCGGCGGTTTTCCGGATCGTCCGCCAGGCGTTCTTCAATGGCGGCGGCGATCTTCCGTTTCATTTCGCTTGCGGCCGCCTCGGTAAAGGTCAGCACCAAAAGCCGGTCGACCGGCACCGGGTTTTTAGCATCGCAGATCATGCGGATGATCCGCTCGACCAGAACGGCAGTTTTGCCGCTGCCGGCCGCTGCCGCCACCAAAATGTTGCTGCCCCGGAGGGTAATCGCCTCCAACTGTTCTTTCGTCCAATTTACCGCCATGTTTTCACCGCCTTTTCCCCTTACCGAATCAGCCTTAATCAGCATAATTTCGGAACATTTTGATTTACCGTCTTTGCTTTTCACCCTATCAGTGTACCACACCAAACCCGTTTTTGCAATCATTTTTCCCTCGCCAAAAGGGAATCATCCCATTTTCCATATAATAAAAAAACCGTCATTTTCCGCGTGATTCCTGCAAGGCGCTGCCGCGCATAGAACCGGCCTTGTATTTTTTGCCGTTTTGTGATACACTGAACAAAGAGAGGATTTGATTTTTTATGAGAACTGTTTTTATCACCGGCGGCTCCCGCGGAATCGGCGCAGCCACCGCACGGCTGTTTGCGGCGCAGGGCGACCGGGTGTTTATCAATTATCAAAAGGACGAAGTCAATGCTGCGGCACTGTGTGAAGAAATCGGCGCGACCGCCCTCAAAGGCGACATCGCAAACCCCAAGGATGTTGACCGCATGTTTCAGAGTATGCCCGGCATCGATGTTTTGGTCAACAACGCCGGGTTTGCGCAATTCCGGTTTTTTGACGCCCTCACGGACGAGGAATGGCAGCGCATGCTCGCCGTCACGTTATCCGGCGCGTTTTACTGCATTCGCCGCGCCCTGCCGCACATGATCCATCAAAAGTCGGGCGCTATCGTGAATGTTTCTTCCATCTGGGGATTGACCGGCGCTGCGTGCGAGGTCGCCTATTCCGCCGCCAAGGCCGGGCTGATCGGCATGACCAAGGCATTGGCGAAAGAAGTCGGTCCCTCCGGCATCCGCGTCAACTGTGTGGCGCCGGGCGTCATCGATACCGTGATGAACCAATCGCTCACCGCCGAAACGCTGGAGCAGCTGTGCAGCGACACGCCGCTCGGCCGGCTCGGCACGCCGGAGGACGTTGCGGAGGCGATTTTGTTTTTGTGCAAAGCGGACAGCTTTTTTACCGGCCAGGTGCTCAGCCCCAACGGCGGCCTTGTCATTTGAAAAGATGGCAATGTCGCAATATCTTGCCGAAAACGGCATGAAATCGGCGAAAAATTTCATTTCTGCGCCGCCCTGGTAGGCATGGCGGAACCGGGGACGGCGATCAATTCAAAATGAAATTTTTTGCAAAGTAGGGTTTATCGACACGCTCAGGCAGTGCAAAAATTTGCACTGCCTTTTAAAATGCGTTGATGCGCCGAAATTCCTCCGGCGTCATGCCCTCCGCCTTTTTAAAGACGGCGCAAAAATAGCTGGGATCCTTAAAGCCGACGGCGGCGGCAACCTCCCTTACCTTGGGGCAGTCCGCCGAGCAAAGATAGTATTTTGCCATGTTCAGCCGAAGGTGGGTCAAATACTTGATCGGCGTGGTGTCATAGACCTGCTGAAACAGGCGGCACAGGTGGTTGTTGGTAACCCCGATCACCTCGGCAAGATCGCGCAGACTAAGATCCTCCTTGTATCGCATCTTCAGCGTTTCAATCACCGGCCGCAGCTTTTGGTACTTTTCGTTTTTGGACATACCGCTCGGCTTTGCGGTGTCGTTGCGGCATTCTCCCATCTTAATCAAAAGCTTATACATCAGCATGGACGTCTTGATTTCCTTGTCGGGATCCTCGCACCAGTACATGTCCGACATGGCGCTGACCTGAACGTCAAAACTGTTTAAATCGTGGATGTGAAAGACCTCACTGTTGCCAAAGCCGAGATAGGTGATGATATCCTCCACCGCGCTGCCGTGAAAGACCACCCAGCGCACGCTCCACGGCTCGTTTTGGGCAAAATATTCATGCGGAATATCCGGGCGGAAGAAAAACGCGTCGCCCTGGGCAATCACATATTCCTGCTGTTCAATCCGTAAAATTCCGCTGCCGCCCGTGCAGTATAAAAGCTGATAACTCTGAAATCCGCAGGGTCTTGCGATCGGATCCTGGCTTTTATGTCCGCCGATGCCCACGACATAGATCGGCAAAAGTTTTGTCCTGTTAAGAAGTATCGGCAAAATCATTGTATCACGC
>CAVGTH010000019.1:0-19378 GCA_963632045.1 Roseburia faecis
TAACCTCGTCCGCCTTTAAGGCAGGCTGGGTAAAGCTATTGTTCTTCCACCAGGCAAGCAGGGCGGAAACCACCGTGAAGCCGGTGGTAATTAAGGTATTGATGTCGTCGTCCGACACCGCGATGACGCTGTGTCCCGATGCGGTTAAAATCTGATTGATCAGCGCCAGGGCAAGGATTAGCGTCCGCGCTATGGTGCCGGGTGTTACGCTCATTTTATTCATCATTTTTCCTCCTTTTTATCTTTTATGAATTTCCAGCTGTTCTACTTCGTGCATAATCCGTTTGGCAGAACCGTTTCCGCCCATTTTCTCATATGGCTTATACAGATATTCGTAAAGGTTTTCGTATTCGTCCTGTGTAATCCAGCCGCGCTCAATATAGCACATGCCAAGATACACAATCCTGTCGTGTCCCAGCCCGATCAGCATCTGGGTTTTTACGTCCTTCTTTTCTGACCGTCTCAGCAAATATGCCCACAGTCCGGACGAGGCCAAAACCGTACATATGATTGTGATTAACGCCTGTATCCATGTATTCATCTCGTTTCCCTCCGTCTATTCAAAAATCAACTTTTTGGCCGTTGTGTAATAGTACCTCAATTCCAGTTTTTCCATGTCAGGCATTGCTTCTGCATTGGCGGCAGTAAGAAAACTGCTGTCGGTTGCACGGGAATCCAGCAAATCATACCAGCAGTCCCCCACCTTGAAATAGATTCTGTTTCCGCCTGTGACAATACTGTCCGTAACATATGCGTGTGTCAGATAAACACTGTCTAAATTGTATACGTCCTGCCCGTAAAGAACACTGTTATTTGCCACGCTTCTTATATCCGGAGGCAAATACGGCAGCGTGTATGTGACATCCTTGCGTTTTGTGCCGAGGGACGAGCCAAACTGGAACACCACCTCTTTTTCGGAGTAGATCGCTCTGATATGAAATTGAATCAAAAACGCCGCATTATTACCCACGCGCTGCTGATCGATATATACCAATCCCTCGTCAGCCGGGTTTTTGGTTTTATCCAGTTTCCCGATTTCTACCCCTGCGGCCGTTACAAGACATGTTACAGAGGAATCGTTCGGCACACCGCCGACAATATGACCGATCACTTCCGCATAGCCTGCGTTATCGACATGCAGACTGTCAATGATAACCTCCGGATTCCTTTCAGCCGCGGCAGGCTCTGCGGAAAGTATCACGGCAAATCCGATAAGGAGTGCAGTCATTCTTTTCATTCGCGCACCTCCCCGGAAAAACCGCTGCCGTCAAAGTGTGCCTTTCCGATCTCTTTGCCAAGCCGATATAGCGTGATTTCGAGATGATCCAAAGAGGAAAACACAATCGGCGCAGATGTAAACTTGCCGTCCGGCAGCAGCGTTTTGCACACCTCCGCACCGTTTATATTAAGTTCTGCAATATCGGCAGAGCACTCCTTGGGGACGTCGATTTTCATTTCTGTTACATACTCGTTTTTTGGAACAATCTCGTATTTAATGGCAACGCTGCTGCCTCCGGTTGATGTCATAACCAGCGCCGCCGCGGCCGCTGCGGCCGCAATGCCGCCCGAAACTCCGCCGATTGCTTTTGTTTTCTTTTTCACTGCACTTCTCCTCCATTCATTTTTAAAAATCCGCATCTTACCGCGCTTCCCTTCACGGCAAATTCCGTGTTTGTCCTCAACACTTCTGTTTCGCCATTAAAAAACACTACCGTGAGCGTTCCCTCCGCAATCACCGGAGCAGTCACAAACGCATCGCCCAGCGCCATCGTCTGATTCGTCAGTTCGGTATCGCCCGAATACAAACGCCACCCGTCAGCGTCAACCGGATAATCAAGCGTGACCCTAAAACCGCCGGACGCACCGCTGATTCTGTCGGTCATCGCAAATCTTCCGGCAATCGCGGCAATGTCTGAGGATGTTACACATACGCTGCCGGCGGAATACACATGGCCTGCAAAGCGGCCGTTTCCGTTTTTATCAAGAGCATAGGCGTTTTTTCTGCATTCCTCAGAACTGCCGCAGCCGACAATGTCAAGATATTCCTGATCGTTATCCGGCACATTATACATTCCCCTGACGGACTGATAATCACCGTTGGCCTTGGTGCAGTACCCGGCCGCCGAAGAAAACTTTCCGTTCGCCTCGGTGCCGCCGCCGCTGGCATCGGAGGCATAGCCGTTTGCCTTTGCCGCCATATTCCGCGCGTGGCTCTCATGACCGTTTGCCTCCGTTTTCCATCCGTCCGCAACGGCTCTTTCCCCTCTCGCGGCCGAGAAATATCCGCTTGCTCTGCTTGCAAATCCCGTAGCCTCACAACCAACCCCGGAGGTAAAACCGTTAATGCCGGCAATACAACTCACGCCGCCGGCATGCGCCGAAAACGCATCAGGAATTTCTACCGGCACATCGCCGTTTACACCGCCGTTTATGATAAGGGAACCGTAAAACCCATCGGGTATATATCCGGCCGCCGACATCATACCGACCGCGGTTGTTATTTCGCCTGTATCGTATATCTTATACCCGTTTCCATCATCCACATTGGATATTTCGGTAATGCTTCCCCGGTATTTGGTTTTATTGCCGCTCTCGCTGAATGTTTCATCCAGAAAAACGTTGATATGTACACCGACCAGAGACTGATCCGGCTCGGAAAGATAAAAGCCTTTTTCTGGGACGTATTTTACACGGTGATCGAGTTTACAGAGGGCGCGGTTTCCATAACCCTCCAGATGTGCATTGGGAATGTCCGAGGTATTGTTTGTTCCGGCATTGTTTTTACACTGCTTTATCAACTCGCTCAGTACATCAAATTGTTCCGCAGATTCTATCACATCGTTGCTGATGACTGCCGGCATAACCCGGATTTCAAACTCCGCGCTGGTCAGCAGCTTGTCGCCGTCTCTGATCTGCACCTCAGCGCGAACCAGACCTGGCACCGCCAGCGTGTTGCCGGACAGGGTAAACGCCGCGCCGCCATCCTCTAAAACCGTGCCGACAGTCTGGGTATAGGTATCGTCCGGCTTTCTGCAGGACAATACCGCCATGACCGTCTTAGGAATCGTAATCCGCATGCCGCCGTTTGTCAGCGTCACGGCCAGGATTCGTGTTTCGTTGTCAAACTGGTGCGCGGCAATCCGCTGCCGCACTGTGCCGCACCCCACATCCAGCGTGATGGGTATCGTAACTTGCATGACATGTCCCCCCTTAATTGCTGAAATTGTCGATGGTCTCAATTGGCAGCGGCGTGGTTATCTGATTGGTGACCCGTTTGGCAATTGCCAGGCCGTCAAGAGCGCCGCCCCAGGTACCGTCCCCGGTCACGTCCCAGGAGAGAATCAGCATGCTGCGCTCCGTCTCGCTCAGGTCGTCATACAGATTCTCAAACACATTCCATTCCGCGCCGTAGCACGCCAAAATGTCGTAATCGTAGATCGATAGCATCCCGGAAAAGTCACGGATGTTATGCTTCGGCCGTTTTGCAATGGTAAGGTTCGTAAAATTGTTGACCGATTCACCGTCCGGATTATATGCGTTAAAGTAGTTGGTCGCCTTGCCGTAGCGGATCTGAACAGGCGGATGGTACTTCCATGTGATGTATGTGCTGATATATGCCTCTGCCGTACCGTCCTTGATCGGAACGATGGCTTCATAGAGACCGCGCGCCGGAGACCACACAAACTCAATCTCCGTGCTGCCGGACACATAATACGGCGTCCAGTTTAAATACGAACGGCAGGATAAATCAGCCGGGCGCAGACAAAACCGCGTGTACAGGCTGTAATTCGGGAGGTTGGTGTCCTCTGTTTGGTACAGCACATTGGTGTCGGTACAGAAGAACCCCGTCCCCGTCCAGCCGCTTGTCCCGATTTTGGTTCCCCTGGGCGTTGCCGCCGTCAGCGCGGGCGGCGTGAGAGAAATTTTTGAAACCGACGCGCCCAATGTTTCCCGCGCGTCCGCCTCCGCCTTTAGCGCCGCATCAATTGCGTCCATATTGGCATCCACAATCTCAATGTTTGCCGCTGCGTCCAATCCGCATTTTGTAAAATGATAGTGTTCTGTCTGTGCCATCAAATAACCTCCTTTTCCATAATGTCACGCCATGTATAACCGGCAGACAATAGATCGCGCCATGTCTTTTGTGTGTTTAAAACCTCGCCCCAAGATCGATACGGGTACACGAAAGCAACTGACAAATGTGCCGGCATAATACGGCTAAGTTGCTCTATAATACCACTCATGTTATCGGGCTTCCCGGTTCGATTGATAAATTTAATTGTCACGCTGTACTGTGCGTGGTTTTCAATCACTTCTGCATCGCCGCGCGCATAAGATTGTACAATCGTTTTGATCCTTTCCGGTGTGGCGGCGTCAATCTGTCGGTATCTGGATAGCACACGGCTGCGCCGCTGATCCGTTGTCAGACTGTCTCCAGAATTAAGCCCCACCGATTTTTCCCACGTTTCAAGCCACGCATCGGCGTTTTCGATATACAGTTCCCGACTTGCCTGTGTGATATATTCGAAAAGCCGGTCAAACTCAGCATTCAGCGCCGTGTTGAGCGCATGCATGACATCGGATTTTTTGTAGTAATTTGGTTGGTGTTTTGCAAGATCGGTCATGACTGTACCCCCTGCGTTAGACTTACTGACCCCAGCGCTGCAAGGTGTCCGTTCGGAATCGTGATGTTTTCCGTGCCGTTATTCACCTTAAGTCCGGCGTAGTATTTTACACCGGGAACAGATTGAATCATGGCGCCGACTTCGGTATAAGGAATCAGCGCTCCTTGAAAGCCCAGGGATTTGAAATAGCCTTTTAGCTTTTCTTCCAGTGCGCTTTTTATATCCGATATTGCGTAGGCTGTATCAATGAACAGTGTTGCAACAATGTTAATATTGGTTTTTTCTGCGCTTGCGACTGTAACATCGGGGCCAACCAGTCGCTGTGATTCAATGTGCGCTTTGACGGCCGAAACAAGCGCCGCGTTTGCGGGTTCCATTTCGGCGGTTGCGATCACGACTTTAACGGTTCCCGGACCATTCCATAGCTTATAGCATTTGGCCATTCCGACGCCGTCAATCTCCATTGCCCACTGCTCAAACTCATATTCATTGCCGGATGTTACCGGATGTTCCAAAAAATAATAGTACCGATCCCGATAGGCTTCGTCTGTTTCCGCATCGGTTCCGCCGGATATCGGTGCTGCATTGCTGACACTCAAAAGCCCCTGCGGCATGATCGGAAAGTAATTAACAGATTTCGCTGCCGCGTTTCCGGCGCTCCCCGGTTCCGCTGCTTCAATCGGTACTGTGGCGTTTCCATCCGTAATAACGGCCTCCTGCACGGTTTTATAAAGAATTCTGCCCCGCGCAACCAATGTTCCGCGTGCAATCGTTACACCGTTATTTCCGGAAATGGTAACCTCGCCTGTTGCAAAGGTTGCACCTTTTCGCGTATAGCCAAGCTGCCCCAAAAGGCGATCCAGATCTTCGCCCTCCGCGTCTGCGATAAAGTGTTTTTTCATTCTCGTGTCAACCTCTTCGTATGCAGCTGCAAATTCAATCGCTGCCGCCGCAAGGATGTCATATATGACGCTGCCCTTGTCGGTGCTATATTGTGCCGGCATTGCGTTTTGCAATCGGTTTATGATTCCGCCCACTGTTTTATCTATCATGATTCAACCACCTCCGCTACCGTCTCGCTGCCGTAAATGCTATCGACAAAAAAGGAAATCGTGAGCCTGGCGCCATCCCGAATTACAGAAAACCTGGAAACATCTTTGACGCCCTCCATACTTCCGATGCATTCCTTTACCTCGCGTTCAATCTCGGAAGCCAAGAATGCAGAGGGAAGCGTTTTCCCGACAACAAGATTTTCCAAACGATTCCCGTAGCCGCTGTCAAAATATACATTGTAGCGGTTCGCCGTTGTGTGCAATATCTTTTTGATGCGTTGAACCAGCGCGGGCTTTCCGCTTATAAGTTCTAAATTTCCGCCTCTCGTTGTTACAATTTCGTGTTGATTAAAATCGTAAACAATATCCTGTTTCATAACATATCAACTCCAATCACAAGAAAGGATTTTTCGGTGTTTTTCATCGGGAGCAGATAAACGGCTTTCCCGATGAAAATATAATCTTCGTTCTGATCCTGTTTTTTTAAGTCAACCACACTTGCAATATCCTCTTCGCTTAAAACAATCTTTTCGCTAAGGCGTATCTTGATATCCGGCAGCTGCTCCACAACGCCGGATAGCGGGGAATATGATGCTGCGTTTTCCCGCGCTTTTAGCAGCATAGCCATTTCATAAGGAGCGTTCATGAACCGATGCCCTCCAATTCTACCGTCACATGGTGGCGGTTTTTCTTAATCTCATGTTGTGCAGAGGTAATTTGGTAGGCCGCGCCGGCAACATATAAGATATCACCCGCACGCGTGTTATCCTGTAATTCGACTATCATGGGAAAACTCCTGGATGTACTGTCGCGGTTCAGTTCTGCCAATTTGTTTCCGGCGTTGTCCCACGGATCGCCGCCCTCTTTTTCCTGTTTTACGACTTCCTGCAAAAATCCGTACTGCATATATGCGGCATCGTCTCTTATGCTTGCCAGCACCTCGGCATCGGAAATCACTTTTACAGCGGTCTTGCGATCTTCAATAGAGGAAGATGCGGTCTCGGTGCCGCGATAAGTTACACTGTCTTTATATTCTGTGTTTTTCGAAACTCTAAACTTTGGTGACGAGACAAACGTCCCGATTTTGTAAATGCGAATCCCGGACGGAATAAAATCAAAGTTCCAATCCCCGCCGATTTTTTCAAGGATATCCCAAAGCACCTCGGAGATGCACTTGTCAATATACAGTTCTGTAACAAGGCAGTTTGCCATTGCAGCAGCGTCTATGTATGCAATCGGCACCGATAAATCGGACAGTATTTTTCGGATTGTCGCCTCCGCCGGTGCGTCTTTAAACTGGTAGGTGTCGGTTGTTTTATTCAGATACCATCCGGCATCTGCCGCGGTGTAGGTGTTACTGTGACGGCTCCCTGTGTCATCGGATATAACGACGCCGCGAAATATTTCTGTTCCGCAGAGGAAGAGGCGAAGGATGTCGCCCTTTTGCGGCAAGTAAATATTCTGATACCGGGTGTCGGACTTTGCATGCGAAAACGATAGCTTTGTCGCAAGTTCCTTTTTGGTGTTTTCCCAGGAAAGCGCACCAAG
This sequence comes from Roseburia faecis, assembly GCA_963632045.1. Taxonomy (GTDB): domain Bacteria; phylum Bacillota; class Clostridia; order Monoglobales; family Monoglobaceae; genus Ructibacterium. Next base: position 7,226 of record CAVGTH010000019.1, read on the forward strand.
TGTTTCGGTAACATCATGCAGTCCGCAGTATATGGATATTTCATTTCCGCCCGCCATTTCCGGCACGGAAAACAGCCGGCTGTGAAGCGTTATCTTTTCGTTTTGATCGTAAAAGTTTGCCTCTTTTTCGCTCTCGCTCGATTCACCGTCTGTCCACTCCATGGCAACAATTGTAATTTTGCTGCTGTACGGACGGGATGAATCCGTTACCACATTTCCAACGCCGTTTCCGTTGATTGCCCGGATCATTCCGTCTGCATAGCTTTTTACAATCGCAACGTGATCCGCCCAGGAATGATCGCCTCTAAGGTTTACAATCAACAAATCTCCCGGCTGCGGCGTATAACCGTCACCGGCGCGGTGCAGCGTGCCCATATCCGCAAAGCTGCAGGCCGCCGCCGTGCCCTGGCGCGTATCTCCGCATTGCCTGAAACACCAGTTTACAAAAATGGCGCACCATGGCTGACCGCCGGTGTTGTACTTTGACGGTCCGTTTCCAACCTCTGCTGCGGCAATACTGACAAATTGATTCGCCGATGCCATGCCAAAGCCCTCCTATAAAACATTTTTGTCCTTTAAAATACGATACATAATGGTAATCACCCTTGCCATGTCCTCGGTCATATCCAGGTTATCGCCGGTGCCGTTGATATAACCGGCAGCGATCAGTTCCGATAATGCCTGGTTGTAAAACGGCGCACCGTCCGCCGCACTTTCAATGACCTTGCCGCCGGAAAGGGAATCTACCTTGGCGGAAAGTTCCTCGATTTTTCCGTTTAACTCATCATATTGTGCCATAGTCAACGCCTCGCTTTCTGTATCAATCAGCGGAATCTCCTTAAATGCAATGCTATATTCGATATCCCCGGTCTGCCCCAGCTTATAGTCAAACTGCGTTACCTTTACCGCCATGTTAATCGGCGTTCCGGATATGACAAGCCGGATCGGGTATTTTCTTGCGATCCACGTGTCGATTTTATAGCCGTACTGCCATGCATCACTAAGCCGCGTGCATCGCAAAAAAGGATAATCCCTGGTGGGAAAGAAACTGTCCCAGCTGATAGATTTGAGCATAGGCGCGTCAATAAAACTAAGTTCTTCCCCGGTGATGGTCTCAAAGGTCTCATCGCTCTGCGGCTTGGAGACCGAAAATTCGGGAGGAATCACCGGAAGTTCCAAAACCTCCTCCATATTGTTGATGGATAAAAAAATCCGCAGCATTTATGATTCCTCCTACATGTTATCTAAGATCTGTTTTACTTTTTTCACAAATCGTTCCGCTGCACGGTCGTCATCCGCGTTGACCGTTACATGGAACGTATTGTAATAGGTTCCGCCGCCCGCTCCCGCCGGCAGCGGTGCCACACTGGCACCGCGCGGAAGCCGCAGCACTTCGGGACCTCGTTCACCAACCAGCACACTGCCCGGATGACGGATGACGCCGCCATTTGCAAGCATTGGCAAATTAACAGATGTAAGTTTGGTAATATTAACGCCCGGTATGTTATTGATGACATCAATTGCCCAGTTAATCGACTTGATAAAGCCATTGATGAGTTTTCCGGCAAACCGTATAACGCCGTTGATAACGCTTTTGAATGCGCCGGATATGCCGTCTGCAATTGCAGTCCCTATGGACGAAAACATACTCTTAATCGTGTTCCAAATGTTTTGGAAAAAGCCGACAACATTTGAAAACGCATTGTAAACAGCATTACTTGCGGAATTAAACACACCGCCGAACCATTCGCCGACCGCTGAAAAGACATTTTTAATACCTTCCCAAAGGGAAACCGCCGTATCTTTTATGCCATTCCACAGACCCATAAACCACTCGCCAGCCGATGAAAAGAACCCCTTGATGCCCTCCCAGCACCACGATGCGCCGTCCTTGATTTTGTTCCATATGCCTACAAACCATGCGGAAATTTGAGCCCAGTTTTTATAAACAACCACGCCTATCCCGATAAGAGCGCCGATCGCAGTAATGATTAAGCCAATGGGGTTGGCATTCATAGCAGCGTTCAGCGCCCATTGTACGCCCGCCGCAATCGAAACGGCGGTTTTGTATGCGATAATCGCACCAACTACGCCGCCGATTACCGGCTCAAGCCAAGCCCAGTTGTCCTTAACCCACGAAATCATATTCCCAACGGTTTTTGCGCCGGATTTTGTCTTTTCCCATAGGTCGGCCGCGATCGGCTTTATCTTTTCAATGCCCGATGTGACTTTTTCCCGAATATTTGGGATGTTTGAACTTAAATACTGTACCAGCCCCGAAACCGCCGGAAGAACGGCAAAGCCGACCTCGTCCTTGACAGATCCCCACGCGTTTTTCAGCTGGCGGATTCTGCCCTCATCGGTTTGTGCCATTTGCTGTGCCAGACCGCCAAAGTTTTTCCCCAGCACCTCTACAAGCGCGGCTGCCTTTTCGCTCTCGGTTCCCGTCTTTAAAATCTTTTCTTGTTCTGCCGTAAAGGAAACACCGGCCTTGGTGAGCGCCCCGACAGAGCCGTTCATAACTTTACCGATAAGATTACCGCTGTTTATCATCTGTTCCTGCGAGACATTAACGCCGTATTGCGCAACCGCGAGATCCTGAAAGGCCGGAAGCAGTGTTTTAATGGTGTCGGCGCTAAGCTGGAATGTCGCAAGCTGGGACGCGCCGGCCATGGTAGCGTCCCCCTCAATGGTTGTACAAAGTTCCAGCGCATCGCCGTAATCGATAAGATCTTTTACCTGTGCCTTTGTCGTTCCGGATACATTCATCATCAGCGTTTCAAGACGTGTATTGGCACGTTCCAACTCCATAACGCCGGTTACGCAGTCAGTTAAAAAATCCTTTGTCTGCCGAAATCCAACATATGCGGTTGCGGCACCTACGGCCTTTTTCGCAAGAGATGAAAGACTGTTTCCGGCAGCGGATATGCCGGAACTGAATTTTCCCGATGCGGAGGTTCCGCTATTAAACTTCGCTTTTAGTCCCTTTAAACTGGCGCTTGCTTTTTTTGCATTCGCAAAGAAATTACCGGCGCGCAGTACAATGGTAGCACCAATCTGTTTGTTATTTGCTGCCACTTTCTCACCGCCTTATTTTTCTTTCATGGCTTCTCGGATTTCGTCCGCCGTTAACTCAGCGGACGCCATATAAAACTCAAAGCCGAGCGGAGAGAGGGAGAGGATGTGCTCCGGGGTAATACCTTTTTCCAGATAATAATGCAGCGCATACAACTCCCTATCCGCCTTGATTAGTTTTTTAAGCGTTCAGCTACCGTCACATTATCGGCGCCATAACCGGCCATCTCCATCAGCTGTGCGGCAATCGCTGCGACCTCGCCCGGTTTAAAGACCGCAAAAGCGGCCTCATGCGGTGCGCCTCCGGTTTTTAATTCCCCGGCATGCAGTATCGGGCAGCACTGATAGACGATGTAAGCATTCCCCATTTCTTCGCTTTCCTCTGCCAGCTTTCTCGCATCGGAAAGCTGCGAGAGGGTTGGCTCTACCACCTCAATGCAGCCATCCAGCGATTTAATATAGAGTTCTCTCGGCTGCGGATTGTGAAGAGAACGCGCTCTCTGTTCCTTGCGGCTGATAAAATCCTCTAATGTAATTTTTTTGATATGTTCTTTTGACATCTTAAATTCCCCTCTTTCCGTTCAGTGGGGGCGGATATGCTCCGCCCCGTAAATTAAGCAGTAATACTGTCGAGATAATCAAACGATGTAAAACCGCCGGAAAATTCGTCCTCGGCCGTTTTTCCGTTTTCAAAACTCATCAGCGTCAAATCGTTAAACCAGCAATTATGCAGCGCAATACGCTCCGCGCCGAACGCGTCCGGGTCGTCCAGTTTATAGATAAGCTCTGACCGCGGATCGCGTCCCTTGGAAAACTCCTCGGCCAGCGCACGCGCACGCGAAAATACTTTTTTGACCTTGATACTCCATTCGCCGCCGACCGCCATCAGCTTACTGTCCTTCCACATGTCACCGGCAAAGGTCACATCCTCCCGGTCGGGCTTTAGGGTGGCCTCTGCAGAGGTTACTTCAAAAATAACCTCGTTGTCCCAATACACAAAGCCGTGTGTGCCGCTGATGACACGCGGCGCAGTTGGTTTTTTCATAAAATCGCATCCTTTCTCTCTAGGTAATGATTAAACAAAAATGGTAAAGTTCAGGTCCTCGATTGCGTCTTGCATTTTAACATTGCAGCCGACAAAAACGCGGCTCCCGGTGCTTGCCTTCTTAATGGCGTCATCGTCAAACTCTGCATACTTTGGATCAATTCCCTCCAGGTAGGCACGCTGCGCGTCAACATCAACATAGGCGATGTTTTCATATTCATCATACAAAACGCCATCACGTACCAGCCCGGCAAGGTAGACATTTACCGCGTTAATAAACAGCAGCTTGTTGTCATAGCTGTTTCCCTGGCCGATATAGTTCTCTTCAAAACTGTTTCGGATGTCATCGCACATCAAATCCAGGCCGTCCATGATTTTAATCTTCTTCATGTCGGCTGTTTTTCCCGTGCCGATGGTTTTGAGCGAATTGACGGCGCGTCCCAGTTTGACGTGCTCGCCGTCATGAATCAAAATCAGTTTGCCGGCGTCAACATCCGCGTCCGGGTCGGTGCTCTCCTTGATCGAAGAAACCTCCGAAAGCACCGTGTAGGTTGCGCTGTTATCCAGATTTGTCCCGGCAAGAATCCCGGCAATCCGGCAGCAATATTCTGCGGTGGTGTATGTCTTTTTGCCGACCACAATATCCTCGGTGGCAAAGTTGATAATACCCTCATGGTCTGCCGCAGTACTCGGCAAAACTGCCTTAAAACTCTGCCCGTCCGACCGGCAATTCTTGATCCACGCCGCAATCTCCGTCACTTCGTCCTCGTCCGCGCCCGGAAAGGCCAGATAGTTCCACTTTTTATTTTTCAGCCGTGCCAATGCCTCAGTTGCATCGCCGTTTGTTGCCCCGATCCGTTCCACAATGACCCGTGCAGGGCTGCCGTCAAAGGTCTTTTGCAGATAATCGTAATTGGCTGACGTCCAGTGGCTTTTTACCACCGTATTCATTTTTGCATAAGTAAAGGAATTGGTCGTTTGCGTGTCATCCTTTAAAATCAAGGCTACTACGCCGCGTCCCGACCGCGCAATAGCCGTGTTGGCTGCTGCTTTAATTTCAATCAGTAATTCCGGCATTCCCATTTTCTTCATCCTCTCTGTTCATTGTTATATTTAGTTCTTCTGCAGGCGCATCCTTGCCGTCGTCTGCGCCAAAATACTGCGTGACCGTGTAAGAAAAATCCACAATCAGCACATAGCCGCTGTGATCCGCGGTGACCTTGAATGCCTCAATCGTTCGCCAGCCAATGGTCAGCGGTTTTGTAAGCACGGCATTTTTGATGATTTTAGCCACCCGCAAAAGTTCCTCATTGGTTTCGATTTTGGGATAGTACATCACCGTAACCGAAAAGGTGTCCTCCATCATAAACTGCCCCACGCGTTCGGATTCCGATGGGAAAACATCGATCGAGCAAGACGGTTTCTGTGCGCTCTCCTGCGTCTCCGATGCGATCACAAGAAACCCTGCATCGCGGAGCAACGCGCCGACCGCGCGCTGAATATCTTCGCATTCAATCATAACTGCATCTCCTTTGTCATTGCGTCAAGCACCTTTTGCGCGTCTTTTAAAACCCGGTCGTTGAGTTCGTTTAATGCTTTTCCCCGCACCCGGCGCCCCTCGACATATCCGGCTTTCTTGACGCCCAGGCCATACCGCTGCGCCACATTTAATTTTGTTGTTTTACCGATACGTTCGGCTTCTTTGGCATATCTGCCGTTGTCATTTCTCTCGCGTGTGCGGACAACCATCTTATGACCTAGGTCAAACAGGTGGGCGTGCGGCGCTTTGGTATAAACAAGGCTGACCAGCGTTTCACCGTTTTTATATTTCTTTGGCTTTTTCTCTTGCCAGGTATTGCGCAGATGTTTTGTATCCGTTTTCTTTTTCTTGCTCTTATCCAGCGGCGTCATTTGCTTTACGCGTTTTTTCATCTGCCGGGCAGCGGCCGAAAGAAAGGCCTCGCCCTTTTCTTGAAATCTGGGCTGCATTTTTTCAAATGTCTTTTCCAGTTCATCAAAGCCAAAGACGTCTTTAGTCCTCCTTGCCATAGTCGTCCACCTCCGTGCAAACCAGCTTTAATTCCCGATTGCGGGAATCCAGATTTAAAACCGAAACAATGTCTAAAATTCTTCCGCGAAACAGAACCTTAAAATCGCTGCGGATATCCTTTGCATAGCGGATTTTCACCGTATAGGTGGTCTCTGCCCGCAGTTTTTGGGATTCCTCATACTCTCGCCCGTTCATGGGGGCAACGGCTGCCCAAATAGCGTATTTCATGACATCATTTTCATCGGCGCCGCCTAAATACCTCGGTTTACTCTCTCCCTCAGTCACCGAAAGGTATGGATATTCCTGCGGGTTGTTTCCCCGAAAAGGATGAAACGGCACCCACGCGGGCACCGTTTCATTCATCGTGTTGGTATAAGAATAACCGGGGGATAACAATACGATCCTGTCCCTCATATCACTAAACCGCATATCAGTCACTGCTTCCTTGATCCGGATTCTGCTCTGTCTGTTGTTCGTCGGACGGGTTGAGTTTGTTTAAGATTGCAGTGACAATCGCATTCTTGGTACTGCTCTCCGTAACGCCGGTCACTTCCAATTCTGCGCAGAGTTCCAATAGCTGCGCCTTAGTCAGATTTTTCAAGGTTGCCTCGCTGATATCGTCCGACAGTGTTGCGCTTGCCTCGGTCAGAGAGAGTGCAGACACGGAAAAGCTGCGGATCATGATCAGTGCGGCACGGTCAAAGATACGGCCGTCAAAGCGCTCAATGCCTCTCGCCTTTAAACTGTCCGTTTCAAATGCACCGGCGCCGACATCGGTAAACGCGATACCGAAGTCTTTTCTTGCAAACATCCGATATGCCGATTCAAAATCACCAAACATAACCACCGTTTTGTTGTCCTCGTCCGTTAAGACGGTATCGTAGATTTCTACCGGGAACCCCAGCAGCAGATAGCTGTCCTTTTCTCTCGGATTCGGCTGCAGCAAAGAGCGGCCGTCCCCGTCTTTTACCTCCGCGCATTTTGCAAATGCCAGAGAGTTCATGACCCATTTTGCCTTTGCGCGGTAACCGGCGGGCAAGGTAAGGTATACGGCGCGGAAGAAGTCAATGGTAAGCGTGCTGGGTGCCGTAACCTCGGTATATGCGCCGGAGGTGGAAATCAAGCCCTGGCAGTGCTTTTCACCGCCGGCACCGTACAGGATCTCATGATTCTCGGTTACCCTTGCGGCATCGGATAACCAGGTGCGGATTTCGCCCTCAAAGGAAACAAAGCTATCCTCTAACAACTCTGTAGACACGTCCATCAGACCGGCGAATTTGTGCTGCTTATAGGTCATCGGTTCAAAATGCGCACTGTTCATTTCCTTGATTTCCTCATATTCTTCGGTGTTGTACAGCTTGTTGGCGTCACCGCTCCGCCAGATGCGTGTGCCGGTGACCGATGACACATTTTCAACAGAAATAAGATTTCTGACGGATTCCCTGGACTTTATACTTTCATAGATGGTAGTGGAAAGATCATCCGGGACCGTATATCCGCCGTCCTTTTTGCTGCCCTCGCTGTACTTGTTTCGATAATCCGATGCTGCTGATTCCATGATTTTCAATTCATTCTCAGTCAGCTTTTGGCCGGAAATCGCTTTGTAGAACAAGGCGGCATTGTATTTTTCCTCTTCGTTTCCTGTCTTTGTCTCATCGTTTGGGTCGGTCTCAAGACCGCGCCGTGCCTCAAAGGCATTCTCGGCAGCCGTAAGCAAACTCCGGCAGCGGTCTGCCTCTTCTTTCGCTTTGGTGGCCGCCTCAGCATCGCCTTTTGCGACCGCCGCGTCAATGGCATCCAGCGCGTTGCCGAGTTTTACACGCAGTTCTCTCATTTCATTGCTCATTCTGATACTCATAGTTATCACCTTTCTTTTTATATAAATTTTTTATTTTTTTACACTCCATAAGCGCTCCGCACTGTTTTGGCATATAGCGCCATATTCTTTAAATCATCCGGAACCATAGCAGAATCCGGCTTTTTCGGTGCAAGGATCGCGGTGTAGCCCTGCGGAACCTTGTAGCGGTCAAGAAATGTGCTGCTGCATGAGGCCGCAGCCGTCAGTGCCGGCGTGGTTTTTACATTGGAAAATAGCTGTGCCGCCTCCGCGCCGGTCAGCCATGTTTCCGCTGCCATATACGCAGAAAACCGATCGGCAGTAACGCCGTCTTTCGCCCTTGTTAAGTAGGTTGCAATGATGCCGCCGTCCAACTTGTCCAGCGTGTCAGCAAGAGAACGCATGTCGGCAGCGTTTCCCATGGCAATTGTCCACGCGTTATGGATCATCATAAATGCGTTTTCCGGCATGATGATTTCATCACCTGCCATGGCAATCACAGAGGCAATGGACGCCGCCAGGCCATCGATGTATACCGTCTTTTTTCCGGTGCAGCTGCGCAGCATGTTACAGATAGCAACCCCCGCAAACACATCACCGCCGCCGGAATTGATATGAATCGCAATGTCCCGGTTTCCAATCTCTTTGAGCAGTTCCTGCACGTTTAAGGGATATTGATCTTCCTTTGTCCATGCCGACCAGCTATCCGACACAATATCCCCATAAAAAAACAGTTCCGCACCGGAACCGTTTTCACTGTTTTTTAAATTACAAAAATCATACTTCATAAAATCCTCCTCATTCTCCTTCTTGCTGAATACGTTTGTGTTTCTCCAGTGTGTCAAGCGTTGTAAAGTTTAAGCTGACATAGTGCTTATCCCCGATTTCGCCGATCCCGTTCATCTCTTCCATAGCGCGCACCTCGTTAATCGTCAATGCACCCATCTGAATCATCTTTTCATAATAGGCGGTGCGCTTTTCAGCGCTGCCGCGCATACCGGCGGCAATATTGAATTTGGTATAGTAATTGCCCTCATCCGAGAGAAAGCATGAAAAATTGTGTGCCTCTTCGATGTTAATACAATCCGGCGCAACCACGTCCTGGATAAAGCGGTCGTTGATCTCCTGTAAATTAGAATATTTCTCCTGTGCAAGACCGATGGCAGAAGCCGGAACATCAAAAATAGCTGCAATCTCCTTTGCCGTCATCTGTTTGGATTCGATGAATTGAATGTCTGTCATCGGCAGTGAAATATCCTGCCATTCCATACCGCCATCCAGTATGGCAATATCGCCGCTATTTTGGTTGCCGCCGTAAAGTTCCCGCCATTCCTTTTTCAGCTTGCGCTTACCGCCTGGAGAAATCGGCTGCGCCATCTTCAAAGCGCCCTGCTTTACCGCACCGCTTTGATAAAAGCCCTTTAGGTGGCGATCCATTTGATCGACTGCGTCAATTTGTCCCCTGGCTACGGATAAGGGAGAAATCCCGCGTTTTCCGTCTGCCGAGAGGTAGGGGATATAGATGACTTCGTCCTCCGTGTAAATCTGGCCGCGGTAGGAATAAACGTACTCATCAAGATCAAGCAGCTTTTGAACGCCGACTTCTCTGGATTTCCACGGAATCAGTTCCACCAGCCGCCCATAGGTATCATACTTTTTATAGACCACGCAAAAGCCGTGGGATAACACATTGGTCATGATAAACTGTTTGTACATGGTCGGTGTCTGATAGCGGTTGGGGCGGCGCTCCAAAAGATAGCGGACAGGGTGATCGATATCTGCTCGAAACCGCTGTTCCGTCTCAATGCCGTCCGACACCGTCAATTCCTTATGAAAGACTTGAAACGGCAGTTTTGACAACATTCTTGCCCGATAGTTGATACAAGCAAATACCGTGCCGCAGCGGTATAGCGCATAGGCCGTTCCCGGTGAATTGTCTGCTCTTTTTGCAAGTTCCTCCAGGGTCATCCAGCCGCGCCCCGTATCGTCCTCTGTGATTGACACATCCCCCGAAACGGAATTGGAAAACATTGCTTTGATTTTGTCTATTACATGCATTGCCGCACCCCTTTATCACAAAATATAATCATCAGACATAATAACCTCCTCCAAATTGACATAGGTATCGCAAATCGCGCGGCTATGTGCCGTAATCATGGCAGCGGCCGGGTCGATGCGCTGGGTGGTTTTTGACTTGTCCGGCTTGATGTTTCCGTTGGAATCCGTCACCGCAACAACATTGGAAATTGCCCATCTTAAAACCGGGTCATCAAAGTGAATCAGTTTGCCCTGGATTGCAAGCCGTTCCACGTCTTTCATCGGTTCCGACAAGGTATAGACGCCCTGGCGCACCTCCACACAGGTAAATCCCTCGTTTTCCATCCGCTGGCCGAATTCGGTCGCATTCCATGGGTCATAGTCAATCTCTACAATGTTGTACTTTTTCGCAAGGGATAAAATATACTCAATAATCCATTGCTGCTCAATGACCTCGCCCGGTATTGCCGTTAAATATCCTTTGCGCACCCATGCGGAATACGGTACATTGTCTTTATGCTCCTTTTCAATCATGGTTGCCTCCGGGATAAAACTGTGATGCAGCACGGCATAATACCCGTTTTCTAAAGGAAAAACCAGCGCAACAGAGGTCAAATCCAGCTTTGCGGACAAATCCACGCCGACATAGCAGCGTTTAAACGATAAATCCACATCGATCCCCTGTCCGCTCCGGTTCCACTTATCCATGTTCATCCATTTTACAGAGGACGAAACCCACATATTCATGTGTTTACATGCAAACTGGTTATATGCCGCCGGAATCTCTCTTGCCTGCTTGGCTTTGATCCTCAGATCGTTGATTCTCACCGATACACCAAGGTTTGGATTTGCCTTGATAAAATTCTTTGGGTCTAAGATATCGTCGCCATCATCCGGCTGTGCGATGTAAGCGAACAGCGTGTCGTCCTCCAGCGTTCCTTCCAGAACCTTCATAGCGTATTCGTACCGCTCATGGCAGATTCCGTTTACATCAAACCCTGCCGTTGTAACCACCCAGATCAGCGGTTGCGACCGCGCCACGGTTCCGCCCTTTAGAATGTCATATACGTCACGGGTTTTATGAGCGTGCAGTTCATCGATCAGCCCAACATAAACATCCTTACCGTCAAGGGTTCCGGCCTCTTTGGAAACCGGCTCAAACTTTGACGCACTGGCCGGAACATTCATGTTATTGGTGAGTACGTTAATATACTGCTTCAGCTCCGGCGAACGCGCTACCATCTGTTTTGCGGTATCAAAGATGATTTTTGCCTGATCTCTGGATGTCGCAGCGGAATAGATCTCGGCACCGCTTTCCCCGTCCACCGTCATGCAATAAAGCGCCGTGGATGCCGCGTCTGTTGATTTCCCGTTCTTTTTTCCGATTTGTTCGTAGACCTCCGAAAACCGTCTAAGGTGATCGGATTTTCTTTTCCATCCGAATACACACCCTTGCACAAAGCACTGCCAGAGTTCCGGTGTAATCGGTTTGCCGGCACAATCCCCTTTGTAGTGATGGCAAAGGTTATAAAATTCCAGTCTGATTTCCGCTGCTTTGGCATCGTAATAGTAGGGATAGCTTTTGTTTTTTGACCTTTTAAGATCGTTAAGATGCCGCTGGCATGCAAGTTTTACCGGCCGTCCCGCTCCGATTTCTCCGGCGAGAACCATTTTTGCATACTTCGTTGCTCTATCCATGATTGTTTCTGGCTTCTTTCATTAGTGTAAGCAGCGGATTTTCCTGTTCCTCAAACCGTTCGGCGGACAAATTGCTCCTGGATGCCGGCGTTAATCCAAATTCTCGGCCGAATTTTAAAATGTTTCCCATCGCAGTATTGGCAATCCCGACCGCCGGCGCTTGCAGTTCATACCCCTTCGGTGATACCGTAATCATACCGTCGGCGCGCTTTTGCTTTTCTGCCAAAATCCAGGTATCTACACTTTGACAATAGGCGCAGAGTGCGATATAATCCGCGTCTGTAAAAAGACCGTTCCGTTTCAGCATCGGCAACACGCGGTTCCATTCTTTTTTGGCATAGCTGCCAAGCCATGGCGGCGGCTTTTCCCCATTTTCCGAAATCGGCATCTTTGGTTCATTTTGGTTCAGAC
>CAVGTH010000019.1:19388-23179 GCA_963632045.1 Roseburia faecis
GTGCTGTCGGTGTCCCGGTCGGTCCCCTTTTTCCCATCGTTTTATCGCCTCCTATTCGTCATCGCCGTGCCGAAGATGTTCAATCATCCAATCCATTCCCATCGGCATCTTACTGCCGACCCCAACCTCCTCGCGGTTTTCATGATAATGCAGCGCCAGCCGCACTGCGGCGAGCGCATATAACGCATTTTCATTCTGTTCCGGGACGCCGGTACGCCGCAGCGTTTCTTTTGCGGCGGCAATCTCTGATGCAATGAGGCTATCTTCATCATCTCCGTCAATCTTTCCGTATTGCTTAACCGCCTTTACATAATCATCTATTTCCATTTTTATCACTTCCTTCTGTTTTTCGCCTTTTCAGCCCGATTTGCTGCCTTTTTAACTCAATAAGCCGCATTTTCAACCCCATTTGCTGCCTTTTTAACCCAATAATCCGCCTTTTTAGCCTCCGTGATTTCGGCCATCCCTAACCCCACCCTCAAAACTTGCGCTGCCACACAACTTTTTTTTAAGCTGCGGTCTGGAGTGTCCCTGTAATTTTTTGACCCCCTGGGGGGTATAAAGAAAGCACACAAGGAAAGCCCCTGTGTGCTAGTTATATTTTGCGTGACACTGATTGCAGAGAGGACGCAGATTGCTTTGATCTAAAGCCAGTTCCGGAAACTCTCGCAGCGGCTTTACATGGTGTACCATGTCCGCAGCCTTTATTGTACCGTGCGCCAGGCAGTCCTGACACAACCCATAGTGTGCGGCAATCGAAAGCGCTCTTGCTTTTTGCCACTGTTTTGATTTGTAAAAGGCCGTGGATTTTGTATCTCGCCTCTCTCTGTCATAGCGGCGCTGCCGCTGTGCTTCTCGATCTCGTTTTTCCTCTCTGTGCTTTTCGCATCTGTGCTTTTCGCAATAGGTTTCTCTTGTTAGAATGTGGCATCCTATTTTCCGGCACTCTCGCATAGGTTTTCGATGCATTTTTGCATTTTCTCCTTGATTTGTGACATAACCATAATATATATTGTGTTTGTGTTTTAAAATCCCTGTCTGTACCTTGCGCCACAAAGGCTATCGCGGTTTTTGAAACAACCGTCCAAACGTTCTCCCATTATGTTTGCGTTGTTAGATTTTAAAGTTTATCATAGCCTGTGTGACACGTTCTTTCGTGACGCCGATATAAGTCAATGTGTCGCGCTCTGCGGAATGGTTCAGCCACACTTTTATGGTCGCCAAATCCTTTGTCGCACGGTAATAATGATAGGCGCATGTTTTGCGCATACTATGGGTGCCGAGGTTTAATCCGTAGCGCTCTCCGATTTTATGGATGACCTCCCAGGCCATTCTTCGGGAAAGCGGTTTAAACTCATTATCCCTTGCCGGGATAAGCGCCTCTTGCGGATCTCTTCCTTCACAATAATGTTTTAGCGCCTTTCTCAATTCCGGAGAGAATGCGATCGTGATTTCTTTTCCGGTTTTGCTCTGGCAGAAAGTATGCGTTTTCTTATTGGCTACATCGCCAACACGCAGTTTTAGTATTTCGTTAATACGCAGCGCCAGCAAAGTACCCATAAGAAACATGATGTAATACTTTTCGTTCCACTGATATAAATCACTTTTGATTTTATGGTAAATTGCCTTATCGCGAATTGGTTCTACCGATACCACATTCTCACCTCCTGTATATTCCCTGCGCCCCGCCCCGCGCGAATTGTCCGGAATATTCTTTTCCCGTATCATCCAATAAAAAAGCGCCCCCGAAATCGGGAACGCTTACCGCGCCGCACAATGATCCTGCACCACCGCGGTTTTCATATTGTATTTGCATTATACACTATATCACAGACCCAACCGGAAGTTCAAGGAAGTTTTTGGAACTTTCCGGAACTTTTTGGAACAAAACGGAAGTAAACGGAACTTTTCGGAACTTTTCGGAACTTTTCGGAAGTAGGAGAAACGAGAGAAAGAAGAAGTAGGAAGAAAAAAAGGAAAAATTTTAAAAAACGCTTGATATATGTGTACAAATATGATATAATAAATACATCAAATGAAGAAAGGGGGCGTAAGATGTGGGATAAAATAAAAGAAACGGCGATCATCTTATATTACATACTGAGCGGCATACTCGTAATGCTAAAGATCATCGACCGTTTCCATAGAAAGTGAACAGAGGGCGAAAGCCCTCTCTCACTTACTTTATTGTACCACATCAATTTATGATGGTCAAGTTTTTTAAACGATACGGAAGTGCCGTTACATCGGCCATATTGTTTTTATTATTACTGGCGGACACCGATTTTAACGCAATCCCAAAATATCGGATATTTACGCTTTTTCTCGCCGGCATTGTGGTTTTTCTTACTGCGATAGAGGTCATTACAAGGAGGGGAAACGATGGCAAGTAATACATCATCCAAGGTAATCCAGCGGTACAAAAACAAAGTCTATAAAAGGGTTGTTGCCGATCTCCCAAAGGATTTGGTTGCGCGCTGGGAAGAAAAGCTGAAAGCCGACCAAATCGGCAAGTCCGAATTTATACGCAATGCAATAAAACAGTATCTAGACGGGGAATGACCCCGTCTTTTTGATTCCGCGTTCCAGTTCGCGAATCGCCCGGCTATTGAGTGTTTCCCTTGCCCACTTCTCACATACGCCTAAGACCTCGGCCACAACCTCCCAGCTTTTCCCCTCTATATACTTCAATTGTAACAGAGCGCGATTTCTGGGAGATTGCACAGTCTTTATGGCATCAATGATTTTTTGCATCTCTTCCCGGATTTCCTCAATCTGCCGTGTCAGCCTATCAATTTTATCGGCATATTTAACATTCCGCATTTCAGTGCCGTTTCCCCTCGATTGTTGCACCGCCGTTTCCCGCCGATTGGATGTTTTCCATGCCGCATCAGCAATTGCCTCCTTTTTTTCATCTTCCAGCTTATTGACAAGATTTTCATAGTAAATATACCCGTTTAACCATTCCTGTGTTATCACTCTTGACCCCTCCTAGAGATATATCCTATCCTTTCGCCGTATGCTTTCTGTACCGCCGTTTTGGTTTCTCTTCCGGCGCGATCCGCGGATATTGCTTTTGCTTTTCCTCCCACTGCTGCGGCGTGATGTAAAAGCTGCATGATTCTGTGGCGCAGTACAGTTTCAGAAGACGGTCGCATTTTGTCCCGGTATGGTGCGCACAGTCAGTTCTCCCGGCGCGGATCGCCTTTACGTATTTTCTCATTTGTCAGCCTCCTATGGTTACCGTTATGTTTAATATGGTGGCAGCCAGCCAGTAGATCGCCATCCGCCAGTCCCGAAGGACGGCGTAGACAACCGCCGCCCAGAATTGCAGACTTATCAGCAGAATCGGAAATATGTATTTTGTCATTTATTATCGCCCCCTACTCTTTATCTTTTTCGTGACCTCACGAAAATAATCCACTATCAATATCCTTTACCATTTCATCAATACTCTTTGCCATTTCATCGTAATGTTCGCCAATTCCTTTTTCGGCCTTATTTATGTATGCTTTTTCGATATAGCATCCGACAACGTCCCCGTGTTTATCTTCATACTGAAACTGGCTATCCCACGCATCACCAAATATCGCACACGCTTCGCCGCTGTCGCTCTCGTTGCTCCAGCTACTGTATAACGGACATATGTTGCATTTCATTTCTACACACCTTCCTTTCTCAATGGGCACCATTTGGGCGCATTTTTATCTTCCATAAATCCTTCAACTCTATCTGCGCCGAACTCGGAAACTTCAAATCCGAGTTCGGTTGAAATATAAGTAGTGTACGCC
>CAVGTH010000020.1:0-6005 GCA_963632045.1 Roseburia faecis
TGGCGGAGACGGTGGGATTTGAACCCACGTGCCGCTCATCACGACAACACGATTTCCAATCGTGCTCGTTATGACCACTTCGATACGTCTCCCTATTTTATTTTCCCTCCGCCGCACAGCATCTCCGGCGAAAGTCACTAGACTATTATACCATGTTTTTTTAAAAAAGCAAGTCTTTCTTGCAAATTTTTTCAGCATTTTTTAAAATTCCTTTAAAAACCTGCGCTGCCGCCGCGTTTGCGGCGGCAGAACATTGCCTTTTTATCCAAATAAAACAATCAAAAACTGCGAAACCAAGACCACCGCCAAAAGCGCGATCGGATAGGTTGCCGCATAAGCCGAAGCCACATCCTCGGTTTTTGCAACATGAATCAGCGTTCCGAGCGCCGGCGTACTGGTCATTCCGCCGGTGATGGAGCCTAAGGAGTTGAGCAGGCTCAGCTTTAACACCTTGGTTGCAATCAGATAGCCCACAATCATCGGGATCAGAGTCATCAACGCACCGTAGAGGAAGTAAATGGGCTTAAAGTACTTGACGAAGTTTGCGCCGCCGGCCACACCGGCACCGATCAAAAAGATCATCAGTCCCAGTTCTCTGAGGCATTCCAGCGTCTTTTTGGGCGGCATAATATTGATTTTCCCGACATGGGAAAAGTGTCCGAACACCAGGGCGGTAATCAGAGCGCCGCCGGTTGTGGTAAGCGAAAAACAGGTGCCGGAAAGCCCTGCCGAGGTCAGCGGAATCTTGATGTTACCGACAACAAGACCAATCAGCGCGGCCATGCCGAATGCGCCGAGACCCATATCATCGATATCGATCAGGTTTTCCGCCTTTGCCTTTACCGTGCCGAGATCCACACTGGCCAGCTTTTTCCGCTCTAAATCCATATCGGCATGCGCCAGCTTTGGCATAATCTGCACAAAAAGCACCACGCCGATGACGCCGAACAAATAGGCGATTCCGTAGCCCACCGTAACAGCCGCCTCGTACTCACTGGCAAGCTCCGGCGTTGCGGCATAGACATTCTTTACCGTCTCCTTGGCGGCAGAAAATCCCGGTGTGGTCGTCAAAGAGCCGGAAAGCAAACCGTCCATCAGCGCGATAAACTCCTGCGGATTATTCGCACTGCCGCGGCCGATAAAGTAACAGATGGCACAGGTCACGCCGCCCGTTAAGATAATGGCTGCGCCGAGGAGAATATAGGATTTAAAATTCTTTTTTAAGTTTTTAAAGAACTTTGGCCCTGCAATAAATCCAACCGAGGTCACAAAAAATACCAGACCTAAGTTCTCAACAATTTTCAGTCCGTTTGACGCAATCTCCGCACTCTTGAGCGCATCGGTCAGATTCCCATAAAAAAATGCGCCGTAAAGCAGAGAAATGACAAACACGCCGGCGGTTCCCAGCGAGACGCCCTTGATGGTGACTCTGCCCAGCAGATAACCGAGCGACACAATCGCCATAATGGAAAAAATCAAAAACGACACGCCGGACAGAGAAATTACTCCATGAAATAAATGCATTGGTTAAACCTTCTTTCAACATTCTAAAGAGGCACCGCAATCGCGGCACCTCTTATTTTACAATTACAGGCCGTTAGATTTCGCTTCTTTTGCCGGTATAGTTCGGCAAAAGCTTTGGCGATACCGCATCGGTTTCGATGCCGGCGGCGGAACGTTCCGCATCAAATTTTGCAATATGGGAAAGGGTCAGCGCGCCAACCTCGGTTGCCTTGGCTGCCTCTGCCGCATGGATTCCGGCGTTTCTGCCGAACACGATAATATCGAGCAGAGAGTTGCCCATCAGACGGTTCCGGCCGTGGATACCGCCGACTGCCTCGCCGGCAACATACAGATTCTCCACATTGGTGGTCATGCCGTCAACCCGGATATCCAAACCGCCGTTTTGATAGTGCAGCGTCGGATATACCAGGATCGGCTCTTTGCGGATATCGATGCCATAGCTCATGAACATCCGCATCATGGCAGGAATCCGCTTTTCAATCGTGCCCTCGCCGCCGATCTTCTCGATCATCGGCGTATCCAGCCATACTGCCTGACCGCTGCCGGTATCAACGCCCTCAGCGTGGTCGGAACATTCACGGATAATGGACGCAGCCGCAACGTCACGGGTCTCCAGCGGATGCATAAACACCTTACCGTCACGGTTTACCAGCTTTGCGCCTAAGGAACGCACCTTTTCGGTCACCAGTGCGCCGAAAATCTGCTGCGGAAATGCTGCGCCGGTCGGGTGATACTGGAGCGTGTCAGCATACAAAAGCTTTGCGCCGACCCGATAGCCCAGCACCAGGCCGTCTGCCGTTGCGCCGTAATGGTTCGAAGTCGGGAACCCCTGATAGTGCATTCTTCCGGCACCGCCGGTCGCAATAATCACGGTCTTTGCCTTTGCAACCATCAGTTCTTTGGTCTCCATATTCATAAGTACCGCGCCGGCTGCTTTTCCGTTTTCGTCCAAGATCAGTTCGATTGCTGCCGTAAAGTCTACCACCGGGATGCCGCGGTTTAACACTTCATCGCGCAGGGTACGCATGATTTCGGCGCCGGAGTAATCCTTTGCCGCGTGCATTCTCTTGCGCGAGGTGCCGCCGCCGTGCGTGGTAATCATGATGCCGTCCTCTGCCTTATCAAACTCTACGCCAAGCTCGTTAAGCCACAGAATTGCCTCCGGTGCGTCACAAACCAGCTTTGCCAAAAGCTCACGCTTTGCGGCAAAGTGGCCGCCGCCAAAGGCGTCCAAAAAGTGGATTGCCGGCGAATCGTTTTCTTTATCGGCAGCCTGAATGCCGCCCTCTGCCATCATGGTATTGGCGTCGCCGATCCGCAGCTTGGTAACAATCATGGTCTTTGCGCCGGCACGGTCCGCCTCAATTGCCGCAGACGCGCCTGCGCCGCCGCCGCCGATGATTAACACATCGACATCGTACTTCACATCACAAAGATCCACATCCTCTGCCTGAATCCGGCTCTTTGCCTGCAGCATCTCGCAAAGCTCGTGCGGCACGGAGTCGCCGCGGTTCGGTCCGATTTTGAGGGTGGAAAATTCGTCTTTTTTATAGTCGGGATGATACGCCGCAAGAAGGTCTTCCTTTTCTTTTGCAGTCATACGGGTCGGCTCATAGGCAATGTTCGCCTCCCGCGCGGCCTCCACAGCCCTTAACGATTCTTGAAATTGGGGTGCATACATTGTGGTTAACCTCCTTACTTCTCGATTTCTCGGTTGTTATATAACTCTTTGAGTTCCTCTACCGGCTTGCCCATCAGCGCCTCGATCAGGTCGGTAAAGGTGCCGTCCTGGATCTCCTTGACGCGGTTTTCAAGGTGCTGCGTCTTGGGTGCCAGGTACTTTCCGTTCAGACGGCGCGCCAGGATTGCAACCTGCGGATGCGAAATCCCGGCCGGACAGCGCGAAGAACATACGCCGCACATTACGCAGTCAAAGGATTCCTCGGCGCACTTTTCAAATTCGCCGCGCTGCGCATACGCAATATACTGCATTACATTCAAGCTCTGGGTACAGTTTTTGGTACATGCGTTACAGCCCACACAGGCGTAAATCTCCGGGTAAAGCTGCATCATAATCTGCTCGGTCGGCTTGATCTTTTCGATATCATAAACCTCTTTTACCAGCGGGAAAAACGGCAGGGTTGCCACATACATATTATTCTCTACCTTGGTCTGACATGCCAGGCAGGTCTTTAATTCCTTTTCGCCCTTGATGCGGTAAATGGTGGCACAGGCGCCGCAAAAACCGTTTCTGCAGCCGCAGCCGCGCACCAGCTGATAGCCGGCGTATTCCATTGCGCGCATGATCGTAAGATCATCGGGAACGCTGTACTGCTTGCCAAAGAGGTAAACGTTTACCATATTCTCCATCGTCATTCACTCCTTATTTTTATCTTTGCCGCGTGCCCAAGGCGCATCCGCCAAATCCCGGTTTTAGGGGGCTGATTTTGCGCCGGGCGGCCGCGCTCTTAATATTCGTCCGGCAATTCTTCGATTTCGTCGCAGCGGAATACCGGGCCGTCCTTGCAGACATACTTCGAACCGATATTACAGCGGCCGCATTTTCCGATGCCGCATTTCATCCGAAGCTCCATAGTCGTATAGACCTGGGTCTTGTCAAAGCCAAGCTCTAAAAGTCCTGCCAGGGTGAATTTAATCATGATCGGCGGTCCGCATAAAACCGCAATCTTATCGGTCGAGAACCCAAGCTCTTTGACATAGTTCGGTACAAAGCCGACATGGCCGTCCCACTCCGGCTGTTCGCGGTCGATGGTGAGATACACATTGACGCCGGCGTCTTTCGACCATTCGTTGATAATTTCCTGGTAATCCACCAGATCCTGCATACTGCGCGAACCGTACACGATATCAATCTTGCCGTAACGGTCACGGAAGTGACGGCAGTAATTGATGACGCTGCGCAGCGGCGCAAGTCCGATACCGCCGGCAATAAAGAGCATATCATGGCCTTTAAATTCGGTATCAACCGGGAATGCGTTGCCGTAAGGCCCGCGGATGGTGATTTCCTGGCCGACCTCCATCGAGTGCAGCCACTCGGTCACGCAACCGCATTTTTTAATCGAAAATTCCATAAATTCCGTATTGGTCGGCGAAGAGGTGATCGAGAACATCGCCTCACCCACACCGGGAATCGAGAGCATGGCGCACTGACCCGGTTTATGTTCAAACGCCTTTTTTCCCTCCGGCGTCACAACCCGAAAGGTCTTGACATCCGGCGTGTCGATGCGGATATCCGTCACTACGCCGATCACCGGCATCAAAGGCTCTTTTCTATCCATCATGGCGCGCACCTCCCAGTTTTTTCATTACCTTTACAATGTTCATCTGGATCGGGCACTTTGCCATACAGCGGCCGCACCCCACACAGGAGAACAATCCGTCGTTGTTGGTCGGATAATAAACCAGCTTATGCATGAATCGCTGCCGAAAACGCTCCAGCTGGGTCAGACGCGGCTGACCGGCGGACATTTTGGTAAAGTCGGAGTACATGCAGGAATCCCAGCAGCGGAAACGCCGCACACCGTGGCCGGTATCAAAATCCTTAATATCGTAGCACTGACAGGTCGGGCAGACAAAGGTACAGGTTCCGCAGCCGAGGCAGGTCTCGGAAAGTTCCTTCCACTCCGGCGCGTCAAAAAATTCCTTGGTTTTATCCTTGCCGAAAGCGTCGGCACGAAGCGACGCAAGGGGAAGCTTTTCCATTCTCTCACGGATGGTGTTCTTCTGCGCCTCTGCGGCTGCGCCGTCCGACTCCTCGGTGAGGTCGGAGACGGCGGCAAGCATTGCCTCGCCTTTTTCGGTCTTTGCCAAAAGATACAGCGCGTCATCGGTGCGGTAGCAGACAACATCGCCCTCCGGCTCTGCCGGATCAATCGCAAAGGTTTGGCAGAAACAGGTTTCCTGCGGACGGGTACAAGCCATCGATACAATGATGCCGTGTTCGCGGCGGTTTTGGTAATAGGTATCTATCGGCTCCGCCAAAAATACGCGGTCTAATACCGTAAAGCTGCGCACGTCACAGGCACGCGCACCGAAGATGATGAAATCTTCACACTCTTTTCGGGTATCGATGACGGAAATTTTCTTGCCCTCTACCTGAAAATCCATCAGGTTTTCGGTCTGCGGAAAGAAGAAATCCTTTGCGCTGCGCACCGTATTGAGCGCGGTCGAAAGCTGTTTTCCGCTCTCCCATTCCTCAAACTTTGCGCCGGCCTTCGTATCCACCGGAAGATAAAGCTTTGCGTACTGCGCCAGCTTTTCAAACAGGGCGTCAAGAGAATCAAGTGCTATTTTACGCATTTTCGTCACCTCTTTCTACCGCCTCGGCCGGTTCGGGATCATCCTCGGTATAATTGACAATCGGCGCACGGCTGCCGACCTCGGCGCCGGCCTGATAGTCGCCGTAGAGCGTATCAATATCCTTGATAAACTTACGGTTGAGCAGGTGCAGCGGGATATGC
>CAVGTH010000020.1:6015-15290 GCA_963632045.1 Roseburia faecis
AAAGGCGCGGATAATATGGAACATATTTTCTTCAAAAGAGTTGGCCGCCGCCTTATTTTCTACCGGGGAATTGGGGTTATCAAACACGCATTTTTCGCAGGTGCATGCCGGGCAAACGTCACGACAGGCATTGCAGCGAATGCATCGGGAAAGCTCGTTCTGCCAGAAGGCGTACCGTTCGTCCGGGGTCATTTTTTCCAGGCGTGCAACCTCGTCAAAGCGACCCGTCTCACAAACCGCACCGTCCTCACCCAAAAGTTCGTCATAGGCAACGTGTTTTTTGGATTTACAGTGGATGCAGCGCTCGGAAAGCAAATCCGCCGCCGGCACTGTAACATCGCCGTCATAGAGGGTATGAATCACAACCTGATCCCCCGCAATCTCCGCGGAAAGCACGCTGTCCGCCGTCTCTTTGACCTTGCGGATATCCAGCATGCCGTCGCACGGAACGCCGATGGCATAGACCTTTTCGCGGTCAAAGCGATGCTCGGTCAAGAGCTGGTTAAAGCTATACGTGTCGCACGGCTTTAAGAAAGCCAACACCTTGCCCTCGCCTTTTCTTGTTTCGCCGACCAAATACTTTGAAAAGTTTGCGCCGCAGAAGCCGTTCCAGACAAAGTCCTCCAAATCCTGCTGCGTGCGAAACACAGAGGGCGTCACATCATAATCAAATTCTCCGTTCTTCCAGCCCAGCACACGATCCACTGTGCCGTCTGCCAGCAGAGACACTGCCCGGTCAAGGAGAATCTCACGTTTTATTTCTTGCATCGTAAATCCTCCAATCTCTTATTTTCGCCAAGTGCTGCCACGCTCTCTGCAAATTCGTTCATGGTCTTTGCAAATTTTGCACCCTCGGCGGCGCTGACCCATTCCACACGGGTACGTGCGCGCTCAATGCCGAGGTAATCCAGCATGGAAAACAGCAGCGCCATACGCCGGCGTGTATAGTAGTTGCCGGAGGTATAGTGGCAGTCGCCGGGATGGCATCCGCAGAGGATTACGCCGTCTGCGCCGCGCTGAAACGCACGGAGTACAAACATCGGATTGACCCGGCAAGAGCAGGGAACCCGAATAATTTTGACATCGGCCGGATAATTCAGCCGGTTATTGCCTGCCAAATCTGCGCCGGCATAGGAGCACCAGTTGCAGCAGAACGCGACAATCAACGGTTTATATTCCTTTATTTGCATATTGCGTCCACCTCCGCGATAATTTGTCGGTTCATAAAGCCCTTTAAGTCCATTGCGCCCGACATGCACGCTACGGTACAAGCGCCGCAGCCCTGGCATACCGCCTCATTGACCGAGGCCACACGGCGAACTCTCGTGGTTCTGTCCGGCATTCTGAATTCCTTATCCAGATAAGAAATCGCGCCGTACGGGCAGACCTTTTCACAAGTGGAGCAGCCGTTACACATCATCTCGTCCGAATGCGCTACGCACGGGTTACCGGTCAGCTTATCCTTACACAAAAGGCCGATTACCTTGGACGCTGCCGCCCCTGCCTGCGATACCGTCTCCGGGATATCCTTGGGGCCCTGGCAGGTGCCGGATAAAAATACGCCGGCGGTCGGACTTTCGACCGGCTTTAACTTCGGGTGTGCCTCGGTAAAGAAGTCGTTGGTATCCATGCTGGCTGTCAGCATGGTTGCCAGCGGACGTGCCGAGGAATCCGGCTCGATCGCTGCCGCCAAAACAACAAGATCCGCGTCAATATGGAGCTGCTTTCCGGCAATCAGATCAGATGCCTGCACCTTCAGCTTTTTGCCCTCCGGCGAAACCTTGCCGACCATACCTTTGATATAATGTACGCCGTATTCTTCCACCGCACGGCGATAGAATTCGTCAAAGTTCTTGCCCGGTGTGCGGACGTCAATGTAGAACACATAAACGTCGGTGTCGGGGTATTTATCCCGTGTCAGCATGGCATGCTTTGCCGTATACATGCAGCAAATCTTAGAGCAATACTCCTTGCCCTTTTGGGCGCACGCCTCGCAGCGCGAACCGACGCACTGCACAAACACGATGGTATGCGGATGCTCTCCGTCCGATGGGCGGAGCAGCTGTCCCTGGGTCGGACCGGCCGCATTGGTCAGACGCTCAAACTCCAGAGAAGTGACAACATCTTTCGACTGTGCGTAAGCGTATTCGTCGAACTTTTCCATCGAGATCGGGTTATAACCGGTTGCAACTACGATTGCACCGTATTTTTCCTTCACATATTCATCTTTTGCCTGATAATCGATGGCACCAGCGCTGCAGACTCTTTCGCACAGGCCGCATTTTCCGGTTTTCATCTTAATACAATAGGTCGGGTCGATGGTGGCAACCTTCGGCACCGCCTGCGCAAACGGGATATAGATCGCGTGCCGCGTATCCATGCCCAGGTTAAACTCGTTCGGCACCTTTTTCTGCGGACATTTTTCGGTACAAGCGCCGCAGCCGGTACACAGTTCCTCTTTGACATATCGCGCACGGCGTTTGATGGTTACATCAAAGTTTCCGACAAAGCCGCCGACCTCTGTCACCTCGGAATACGAGAAAATCCGAATATTTTCATTTTGTGCCACATCCACCATCTTCGGCGTTAAAATACAAGCCGCACAGTCCAGGGTCGGGAAGGTCTTATCGAGCTGTGCCATCTTGCCGCCGATGGTCGGCTTTGTTTCTACGATATCGACCGGGAATCCGGCATCGGCAATATCCAGCGCGGTCTGGATTCCGGCGATACCGCCGCCGATGACCAGCGCACGCTTGGTTACCGGACTCTCGCCCGGCGTCAGCGGTGTATTCAGGTTTACTTTCGCAACCGCTGCCTTTCCTAAAATAATTGCCTTTTCCGTTCCGATCGGCATTTCTTTATGCACCCAGGAGCACTGCTCGCGGATGTTGGCAATCTCCACCATGTACGGGTTGATTCCGGCAGACGCCGCCGTCTTGCGGAAGGTTGCCTCATGCATACGGGGTGAGCAGGAGCATACGACAATCCCGGTCAGCTTTTCGTCCCGGATTGCGTTTTTAATCATGTCCTGTCCGGCCTGCGAACACATATATTGATAGTCGGTGGAGAAAACAACCCCCGGCTCGCTCTTTAAAGCCTCGGCCACCGCCGCTACATCGACGGTTCCGGCAATATTGGTTCCGCAATGACAGACAAAGACTCCTATTCTCTGCATGGTTGACATTCTCCTTTCTATTTTGCGTATTTCCGAAATGCGCTGACCAATGCCTGCTGCGGCATATCATCGTCTAAAAGCGCCGGAATTTCTTCCGCCTTTAAATGGCTGCCGCCCTTTTCGCGAATGACCATAAGCCGGAGCGCCTCAATCAGTTTTGCCGGCTCTACGCCGCGCGGACAACGCTCCACGCACGCAAAGCAGGAGAGGCATTTGTATACAGAGTCCGACTTTTTCAGCGCCTCGATGTCGCCTGACTCTACCATATAGACAAATTCATGCGGATGGTATTCCATCTCATCATAAGAAGGGCAGGTACCGGAGCATTTTCCGCAGCGCATACATTTGCGCGGGTTGACGCCGCTGATCCGCAAAATCTGCTCTCTCTGCTGCATCTCTTTTCTCTGCATTCTTATTCACCCTCCTTTACGCCAAGCGCCTCGGCCAAAAGTTCGGTAAAGTAAACCACCGGCATGTCACTTTGGCTCTTTAAAAGGTTATACCGGCACAGAGGACATGCCGTCACAATCAACTCGGCGCCGCTCTGCTTTGCGCTCTCTAACACTGCGCCGCTCTTTTTCTCTGCCGACGCGGCATCTTCGATCACAACATAGCCGCCGCAGCACTCATTTCTCTTGGGATATACCACCGGCTCTGCGCCGAGCGCACGGATAAAGTCCTCCATAATCCGCGGATTTTCGGGGTCATCAAACTGCATCACCTTCCCGGGGCGGAGCAGCATGCAACCGTAATACGCGGCAACCTTCTTTCCGCTGAGCGGATTTTTTACGGCCGCCTTGATCTTGTCAAAACCCACTTTATCGCGGAGCAGTTCCAGGTAATGATAGACCTCGGTCTCGCCGCCATAGGCTGCGGGCGGATTCTTCTCCTGCGCCATATAAGCATTCACCTTTGCGGCAAAATCCGCATCGGTCTGCATCGCATGATTGGTCTGCTTAATCACATTATGACAGGCTGAACATACCGTAACCAAAGGCTGCTGCGCCTCTCTTGCGGCAATCAGTGCGCGGACGCCGGAAAGCTTGGACGCAATCTCGTCCTTTGCACTGACAAACACGCCGCCGCAGCACTGCCAATCCTCAATCTCGCAAAGCGTCACGCCTAAAATCTCGGCGCACTGTCTTGCATAGACGTCCAGCTGCTTTGCCTTGGTACGGAGGGTACAACCCGGAAAATAAGAAACATTCATCGTTTTACCTCCATCACTGTCAATTTTTAAACCATCTGTTCGGGATGGAATACCTCATCAAACTTTTCTTCGGTCAAAAAGCCCAGCGCAACGCAGGCTTCCTTTAAGGAGATATTGTCCTTAAACGCCTTTTTCGCCGTCTTTGCCGCGTTTTCGTAACCGATATAGGGATTCAGCGCAGTTACCAGCATCAGCGAACGATGCAGATTCTCATGCATCTTTTCTTTATTTGCCGTGATGCCTACGGCACAGTTCTTGTTAAAGGATAAAATCACTTCAGCCAAAAGTCTTGCCGACTGCAGGAAGTTATACGCTGTCACCGGCATAAATACATTCAGTTCAAAATTACCCTGCGACGCCGCAACGCCGACTGCCACATCGTTGCCCATGACCTGAACGGCCACCATGGTAACTGCCTCACACTGAGTCGGGTTTACCTTACCCGGCATGATGGAGGAACCCGGCTCGTTCTCCGGGATATGAATCTCGCCGAGGCCGCAGCGCGGTCCCGATGCCAGGTGACGTACGTCGTTGGCAATCTTTAACATGTCGCATGCCGTCGCCTTGATAGCGCCGTGTGCAAATACGATTTCATCCTTTGAGGTCAGCGCGTGGAACTTATTGGGCGCCGTTACAAACGGCTTGCCGGTCAGTTCTGCCACCTTTTTTGCAACCAGTTCGGAAAATCCCTTGGGGGCATTCAACCCGGTGCCGACCGCGGTACCGCCGAGCGCCAGTTCATAGAGGGGTTTTACGGCCATCTTTAAAAGTTCGGCGTCACGCTCTAGGCTTGCGCGCCATCCGCTGATCTCCTGGCTGAACTGAATCGGCGTTGCGTCCTGCAGGTGCGTACGTCCGGACTTTACGATTCCTTCGTTTTCAGCCTCTAACCGCTTGAAGGTTGCAACCAGCGTCTCGATCGCCGGAAGCAGCTGATCTTCAATCGCGATCACGGCGGAAATGTGCATTGCCGTCGGGAAGGTATCGTTGGAGGACTGGCTCATATTGATATCGTCATTCGGGTGCGCCAGCTTTTCTCCTGCAATCTGATTGGCACGGTTTGCGATAACCTCATTGGCATTCATATTCGACTGCGTGCCCGATCCGGTCTGCCATACCACCAGCGGGAAATGATCGTTCAGCTTTCCCCCGATCACCTCGTCACATGCTTTTGCGATGGCACTAAGCTTTTCCTCGGTCATCTTTTCGGGTCTTAATTCGTGATTGGCAAGCGCCGCAGCCTTCTTTAAAATACCAAAGGCGTGCGTGATCTCACGCGGCATGGTCTCAATTCCCACGCCGATTTCAAAGTTTTCATGGCTTCTTTGGGTCTGGGCTGCCCACAATCTGTCCGCAGGAACCTTGACCTCTCCCATTGAATCATGTTCTACACGATAATCCATTCTAGCTACCACCTTTCCGGCAGACTGCACCATGGCAGAGAGCCTCTATATATGAAGATTTTTGATAACGTCTTTTAAGGTATCGGCGCTGTGACGCAGCTTGCTGATCTCCTCATCGGTCAGCGGCATCATTACCTTTGCTCTCGCGCCGTCCTTGCCGACAATGTTCAAAACGCTCAGCGCAACATCGTCAACGCCGTATTCGCCGTGCATCAGCGTCGATACCGTCATGGTGGTATCGATTCCCGTCAGCAGGCACTTGCAGATATGGCAAACCGATGCGGAAACGGCATAGAATGTAGCGCCCTTGCGCTCGATTACGCGGCCGCCGGACTTGCGGACATACTGCTCTACATCCTCACGCTTAAACTTCGGCATCGACATATCGCTGCCGGCCACCAATGCGTCGCATTCGTTAATCGGCACGTTGGAGATATTGGCAACCGACCACGGAATGAACGAAGAATCGCCATGCTCACCGAATACATAAGCGTGCACATTGCTTTGGCTGATGTTAAAATACTCCGACAGTCTGGCACGCAGACGCGCCGTATCCAAAATCGTACCGGAGCCGATAATCCGATTTTCCGGCAGGCCGGAAATCTTATAAAACGTATAGGTTAAGATATCAACCGGGTTACTTACAATAATGTAGGTTGCGTCCGGCGCGTACTTGGTGATCTCCGGAATGATCGACTTGGTGATATCCACATTGGTCTGTGCCAGCTCTAACCGGGACTGACCGGGCTTTCTGGCAATACCGGAGGTCAAAATCACGATATTGGAATCCTGCGCATCGCGGTAGTCGCCGGCATAAATCGAACAGGCTCCGCAAAACGGCGTACCCTGCCGGATATCCAGTGCCTCGCCGAGCGCCTTTTCGTTGTTAATGTCAATCATGACAATTTCCGAAGCGATTCCCATTACGGTTAATGTATAGGCAATGGTAGAGCCTACGCTTCCGGTTCCGATAATCGATATTTTATTCATAATGCACCTTCCCTATCTTTGGATTTCTTTTTTCATTTTCTTTTGTACACGGGAATCGTCTCAAGTCAGGTTTTCCCATAAAAAACCACGATCATCATAACACAAAACCTCCCTCTTGGGAATTGTCGATTTCACACAGCTGTCATGTCATTTTCGATATCCTGTTTTGACAAATTGTCTCTTTCCCCACGTACATTCTACAAATTACTACTATATCACTTTGTTAAAAAAAAGTCAATGTACGTTTTAAACAAAATTATCATGATCCAAAAAGAAGGCGGCTTTCGCCACCTTCTTCAAAGCCGCCTTTTTTACGACAGTTCAAACATGCCGGTGTAAAGCTGATAATATCTGCCCTTTTTGGCAATCAATTCTTCATGGCTGCCGCGCTCGATAATCTCGCCGTGCTCCAGCACCATAATCGCATGTGAATTTCTTACCGTGGACAGGCGGTGGGCAATGACAAACACCGTTCTGCCCTCCATCAGCTGATCCATTCCCTTTTCGATCAGCGCCTCGGTACGGGTATCGATCGAACTGGTCGCCTCGTCCAAGATCAGAACCGGAGGATCGGCAACCGCCGCTCTTGCGATTGCCAGCAGCTGCCGCTGACCCTGGCTTAAATTTGCGCCGTCTCCGGTCAGCATGGTATCATACCCGTCCGGCAGATGCGAAATAAACCAATGGGCATTGGCAAGCTTTGCCGCGGCGATGACTTCCTCGTCCGTTGCGTCCAGTCTGCCGTAACGGATGTTTTCCATCACGGTGCCGGTAAACAGGTGCGTATCCTGCAGCACCATGGAAAGCGAACGCCGCAAATCCGCCTTTTTAATCTTGTTGATATTGATGCCGTCATAGCGGATCTTGCCGTCCGGCACGTCATAAAAACGGTTGATTAAATTGGTAATCGTCGTCTTTCCCGCTCCGGTCGATCCGACAAATGCGATTTTCTGACCCGGCTCGGCGTAGAGGCTGATTCCGTTTAATACGGTCTTGCCCGGCTCGTACCCAAATTCAACATCCTCAAAGGTCACGTCACCGCGCAGCGGCACATACGTCAGCGTACCGTCATGATGCGGATGCTTCCACGCCCAGTGCCCGGTGCGCTGCGTTGTCTCCTCGACCGTGCCGTCCGGCTTTTCGTTCACATTCACCAGCGTTACGTAACCGTCATCAACCTCCGGCTTTTCGTCCAGCAGAGCAAAAATCCGCTCGGCGCCGGCAAGCGCGTTTAAAATGACGTTAAACTGCTGCGATACCTGAGTAATCGGCTGTGCAAAGGAACGGGTGTACTGCAAAAACGAAACCAGTGCGCCAAGCCCCAGGGCGAAAATTCCCATTTCGCGCTGTCCGGTCAAAATGGTAAGCGTTGCACCGATGATTGCCGTCAGTGCATAGTGGATATAAGACAGGTTGTTCATGATCGGCATCAGGACACTTGCAAAGGTGTTCGCCTTGCTCGCCGCATCGCATAATGCGCCGTTAATGACATCAAAACGCTGCTTACTCTCTTCCTCATGGCAAAATACCTTTACCACCTTTTGCCCCTCGATCATTTCTTCAATATAGCCGTTGACCGCGCCGATGGCCTTTTGCTGGTTGCGGTAGTACAAAGCGCTTTTGCCGCCGACCAGCTTGATGACGCCAAAGATCGTCAGCATCATCAGCACCACCAAAATCGTCAGCGGAACGCTCAGCACCAGCATCATAATAAAGACGCCCACCACCGTGATACCGGACGAAATCAGCTGCGGCACACTCTGGCTCATCATGTTGCGCAGCGTATCAATATCGTTGGTATAGCGGCTCATGATCTCGCCGTGGGTACGGCTGTCAAAATATCGGATCGGCAGAGTCTGCATGTGCGTAAACATATCCATCCGCATCTTATAAAGCGAGTTTGCAGCAATGTTTACCATGATGCGGTTATATGCGTAGGTGCAAAGCGCACCGGCCGCATAAATTGCCGCAAGCAAAACGATGATATGCAGCAGTCCGCTAAGATCCGGATTCTCGCTCCCGATCCACGGGGCGATATAGTTGTCAATGATCGGCTTTAAAAAGTAAGTGCCGACGACGCCCGCGCCGGAGCTGACAACCACCAGCAGGGCTACCAAAATCAGCTGAAAGCGGTATTCTTCCAAATAGTGCAGAATCCGAAACAGCGTTTTCTTGCCGTCTTTTGGTTTTTTCATTCCCATATTCTTATGCGGAGGCATCTACGCCACCCCCTTTTGCTGAGATTCATAGACTTCGCGGTAAATTTCACTGCTCTTTAAGAGTTCATCGTGTGTGCCGACCGCGGAGATTTTGCCCTCCTCCAGCACCACAATCCGATCGGCATCGCTCACGGACGAAATCCGCTGCGCAATAATAATGGTTGTCGTATCGGAAAGCTCTTTATGAAACGCCGCACGGATTTTACTGTCGGTCGCCGTATCAACCGCACTGGTGCTATCGTCCAGAATCACGATTTTCGGCTTTTTCAGGAGTGCAC
>CAVGTH010000020.1:15300-23162 GCA_963632045.1 Roseburia faecis
CCTCATAAAGCCGCGGAATCAAATGCACCAGCGTTGACTTTGCGCTGCCGGTACCGCCGATGATTCCGATCGTCTCGCCGGACTTGATCTGAAGGTTGATATGCTCTAAGGCGCAGCGGCTCAGGTCTCCCTGATAGCTGAAAGAAACATCCTCAAACGCAATCGAACCGTCCGCTACCGCAATGTCAGAATCCTTATGATCCGGGATATCCGGCGTATCGTTTAACACTTCTACGATACGGCTGACCGAGGCCTTTGAAATCACCAGCATGGTAAAAGAAAAGGCAATCATCATCAGAGACATCAGGATCTGGTTGACATAGCTGATAAAGCTAACCAACTCACCGGTTCCCATCTGTCCGGCAACAATCATGTTACCACCCAGCCAAAGCACCAGTATAATACACAGATACACCATCATCTGCATAATCGGCATATTTAAAATCACCATCCGCTCGGCGCGGATCTGCGTCTGCCGCACAGCATCGGCACATTCGTCAAAGTTTTGATCCTCATAGTCGCCGCGGACAAAAGCCTTGACTACCCGGATTCCGATCAGGTTT
The DNA here is from genome assembly GCA_963632045.1 of Roseburia faecis. Taxonomy (GTDB): domain Bacteria; phylum Bacillota; class Clostridia; order Monoglobales; family Monoglobaceae; genus Ructibacterium. Next base: position 15,864 of record CAVGTH010000020.1, read on the forward strand.
TCCTGAATCTTGGCGTTGAGTTTATCAAAGCAGCGCAGCATCTTTTTAAACCTTGGATGCGCCTTGCTGATGGTAAACGCGAGCACACTCCCCAAAATCGGCACGGCGACCAAAAAGATACACGAAAGCTCCGCATTGATGGAAAACGCCATGATGGACGCCGAAATAAACATAATCGGCGCACGCACCAGGGTGCGGATCACCATCATAAAGGCATTTTGCAGATTGGTGATATCGGTCGTCATTCGGGTAATGAGCGAGGAGGTGCTGAACCTGTCAATATTGGAAAAGGAAAAATCCTGTACCCGATAAAACAGGCTCTGCCGCACCGAACGTCCGAACCCCATGCTGGCGATCGAGGCCGTCCACGCCGCCATCGCGCCGAAAAAAAGGGACGCAAGCGCCATCAAAACCATGACGCCGCCGGCCTTTAACACATAGTCAATGTCACGGTTCGCGATCCCGATATCCACGATTTTTGACATCGCCTTGGGGATCGAAATCTCCATAATGACCTCTCCCACGATCAGAATCGGCGTCAAAATCGACATCCAAAAATCCTTGCCGCGCAGAAGAGATAATAATTTTCGCATCGTCATATCCTTCCTTTCCTGTTAAATGGTTTCTTTTTAAACAGTTTCTTTGGTATCCTCCCGGATTTCACGCAGGAGATCGGTGATTACCTGTCTGGATACCTCATTTTTGTCCTCACCGGTAATATTGGTAGTGATACGATCCAAGGTCTCCTGAAAGGCGCAAAGCTCCGCCTCACTCAACCCCTGAAACATCTTTTGATCAAATTCTTCAAAAAATATCCCCATTTTGCGCAGCCGCTCCTCGCCAACCGCAGTCATGCTGAGGATATTGCGGCGCAGATTTTTGGGATCCGTCTTTTTCTCCAGCATCTTTTGCGCCGCAAGCCGCTGCGTTGCCAGCGTAATCGCCGCCGGCGTCAGCGCCAGATTTTCCGCCACATCCGCCTGGGTACAGCCCGGATGCGCTGCGACATAGTGTAAAATCGGCAGCCAGCTTGGCTGAAGATTCTGCTTCCGCATGGCCTGCTGCAGCGACCGTTTGCGCAGCAGATGCACCTTGCGCAGGCTTTGGTTAATATGAAAATAGGATAGCCCCACGACGCCACCACCTCCTAATAGTTTTGCACTTAATTATTTAACGCTTACATTATAAAACGATTTTTCGCGGTTGTCAAGACAAAATAAAAAACTTTTTCAAAAAGCGGCAGATGGCACTCCATGTCACTCTGAAATCCTTATAATAAAAGAAACTCAAGAAATGGAGGAATGCAACATGCCAAACTTAACAACACCGATACCGCCCAAGCTGACCGGGGACACCGGCCGGGACATTCGGGCGGTCAAAGAATGGGGCACGGCGCTGGTGGACGAACTGTCGTACCTCTTTCAAAACTTAGACGCCGGGAACGTCAGCGAAGCCGCCGCCGTCAAGGCCGAAAACATTGACACAAACAACGCCAAAATCAGCAATGCGCAAATCGGCGCGCTGACGGCGGACAAGCTGACGGCCGGCACGGTCGACACCGCCAAGGTATCCGTCAAGGATAACAGCGGAAAGATGGAAATCAGCGGCTCCAGTCTCATCATCCGCGACCGCGGAGAGCGGACACGGTTTTTGGCCGCCTATGACAAGGACACGCAAAAATTTCAGTTTATGCTCTGTGACGCACAGGGAAAACCCACCGTCTCAATCAGCAGCAGCGGAGAGGCCGTCTTTAGCGGAACGGTAGAGAGTTCCGCGATCTATGCCTCTACCATTGTCGGTACAAACAGTCAAAATTATACCAATCAGACCGGCGGTGTATTTGCGCTGATGGATCCGACCGGCATCAAAATGATGCAGGACGAAAACGGCGTCCGCAAGCAAAAGCTGGGCATGTCGGTCGGCGACAACGGCATCGCCTATCTGGTTCTGGGCGCCGGCAACGGCGAGGGCAGCCACAGCATCAACGGTGTGGTATATACCAACGGCGCCTTTAAGATTGAAAAGGCGGAAAATTACGCCAACATGGGTCTGGTCGGCTATTCGCCCTTTATTACCTTTTGGGAAGAAAGCGGCGAAATCTGGGTGACCGGGCAGAGGGTTATGCTCAACGGCATTGATATTGAAGCAAAAATTAACAAAATAGAAAACGATATTGCGGCGCTGGCCGCAAAATCCTGAGAAAGGAAGGAATTATTATGGAAAATCAAAATTATGAGGGAACCGTCAAACCGGAGTTCTTTCGGCTGCTTACCGAGGAATTTCGGCGTTACAAGGAACACAAGCAAGCCTTTGACCGGCGCGTCATCGAAAACAACCGCTGGTTTAAATCGCGCTACATGGGAGAGCAGCAAGGCGAAATGCCGGAACCGACCACGCCCTATCTTTTTAACGCGATCGCCAACAAGCACGCGGACGCCATGGACAATTATCCGTCCCCCAATATTTTAGAGCGCGACGAGGCGGACCGTAAAATTGCGGAGACCTTCACTCGGATTCTTCCGGTGCAGCTGGATCTATGCAACTTTAAACGCACTTACAGCCGCGCGTGGTGGTACAAGCTGAAAAACGGCGCCGCCTGCTACGGTGTGTTCTTTAATCCGCAGCTGCGCAGCGGCATGGGCGAAATCGATATCCGCAAGATCGACCTTTTAAACCTCTTTTGGGAGCCGGGCATCTGCGATATTCAAGACAGCCGTTTTGTCTTTTTGACCGCCCTTTGCGACCCGGACGATCTTAAGCGGCAGTATCCGCATCTTGCGGACAAATTCACCGCCGGCAGTCCGATGGAGATTTTAACCTATGACGACATGCAAAACACAAGCGGCAGCGATGTGACCCACAACAAAGTTCTGGTTGTGGACTGCTACTATAAAAAGCAGCGCGGCGGCGCACAGACGGTAGAGCTTTTAAAATTCTGCGGCAACCAGATTTTAGACGCCTCCGAGGATCGGGGCAAGGAAGGCATATACCATCACGGGAAATACCCCTTTGTATTTGATGTCATGTACCCCGATGAAGACAGCCCCGTCGGTTTCGGGCTGGTTGACATCATCAAAAGTCCGCAGCTTTACATTGACCGCCTGGATGCACTGATCAGCCGCAATGCCCTCATCTCCGGCAAAACCCGGTTTATGGTAAAGGACAACGGCGGCCTGAACGAATACGAACTGAGCGACCTCTCCAAAGACATTATCCATGTAGCCGGATCGGTCAGCGAAGAAAATATCCGCGAGTTACAGGCAAAACCGCTGCACAGCTTTATCATTGCCCATCGGCAGAACAAGATTGAAGAACTCAAAGAAGTCTCCGGCAACCGCGACTTTCAGCAAGGACAGACCAGCGGCGGCGTAACGGCATACTCTGCCATTGTCGCACTGCAGCAGGCCGGCGAAAAGCTCAGCCGCGATATGATTGCCGAGGGATATAACGCTTACAAGGAAATTATTTTGCTCTGCATCGAACTGATGCGCCAATTCTATCACCAGCCGCGCACCTACCGCGTGGACGGCCAAAACGGCACACGCGAATACATCAAGTTCTCCAGTCACAGCCTGCGCCAAAGCACCGCGATGCGGCCGGTCGAATTTGACATTGCGGTCAGCGCCGAAAAAAATAACCCATACAGCCGCATCAGTCAAAACCAGACGCTGACCGATCTATGGAAGTTGGGTGTCTTTCGTCCTGACATGACGGAAAGCGCCGCCATTTTGCTGGACGCAATGTATTTAGACGGAAAAGAAAAAATCATGGAAAGCATTTTAAAGCAGCGCGATGCAGCGTCCGCCGCCGCATCAAAAGGAGACGGCGCGGCCAATGCGGCAGAAAACGCCGTGCCGCACCAAAATGCGCAAAAGACGGAATAAAAAATCACGCCATCCACCGGAGCGCGCCGCTTTAAAGGCGCACTCCGGGTACACGGGTATCAAACAAGTACAGTTTAACGGCCATGTGCCTAGCTGAAAGCGCGTAATCTAAGTCCCGCTTTTGAGCGCGAACTTCCGACTTCGGCCGGGCTATGCGTCATGGTCTAAAGCAACACCTTGCCGTTGACGTACAAATTATCCGAGGCCTGTACAAAAATCGGCGCATACTTTTTATTGAGCGAGATCAGCTTGGGCACGCCGTTTCGGTTATCCCACATTTTGCAAAAGCTTTCTCCGTTATAAGTAAAGATGCCGATCTCGCCGGAGGCAAGCTCGTTCTGACGCTGCACAAACACCAAATCGCCGTCATGGATCAGCGGCTCCATACTGTCGCCGGAGATACGGATTGCATAGGACGCCGTCTCCGGTGCCTCGATATGACAGACCTCGGCGTCCTGATCGTCTAAGTAACTGCCGCGGCCGGCCGTCGCAACCTGGGTATATACCAAAATATTACGCGGCTGCAGCGGAATCCGCTTTTGCATCGAAGCCTTATATTCAAAATCCAGGCAGTTCTTCACCGCAGCCCTGCCATGCGGAGGCAGCGCAAGCAGCCGGTTTAAAAACGAAGGCTCTAAATCCTTCCAAAGCCCCTGCAGCGGAGAGTCCGGCATAAAGTAGGCGTAGATATCCTGAATCCCGTACTTTTGACAGAGCCTGAGAAACACGCCGATGGACGGTTCACTGGCCCCGGTCTCCCAGGCACTAAAGGTCGATTGGCCGACGCCAAGCCATTCATACACATCTCTTTGCTTCAGGCCGGATGCGATGCGGGCAGCTTTTAATTTTTCACTGATATAGCTGTTTGCCATAATTTCACCTCACCGCTAGTATAACATAATTTTTTCCGCATGACAAGAGAAAATTCAACAATATTTTTGGTTTTTTTCTATTGACAAACGATATTTATGTTGTATAATAGGAATATGCCAGTCAAAATATTGGGAAATTATGGTAAATAGAACTTTATGCCGCAAAGGAGGGAATGAAATGACACACCCGGATATTTTGACGATGGAAAAGTTCGGAGAATTGGAGCCTATGCGAAACGGGCGGCAAATCGGAGAGTGCCGTTGCTGCGGCGCTCCTTTGTACCGCAGATACAATCCGAATATCGTTTTTGAGAACAATGCCGTATTTTGCAACGCACAATGCCGCCGCGCCTATATGCGCTCTGATGACTTCGCTGTCTTGTCCGGCCGGTCTATTTGAGAAACGGACAACATTTTACAAAAGAAAGGATGAATGAGAAATGAGATTTTCAACCGTAGAGGAAGTAAAGAAATGGCTGCGTGGGCTGCCGCTATTGCGGAAAGAGCTCACAATGAAATCGGATTTTTATCAGGATTTGATTCGTGACAGTGCGAAAATGGGGACAGTCGGAGAAAAATATATTCAGTATTATCAAACACAAATCGAAGAAATTCACCAAAAGCTGAAGGACCTGGTTTCCTGCTTTGACAGCATGATGGAGCATCTGGATCCGGAGGAGCGCAGCATCTTAACCGCGCGCTACGTCAATCAGCTTTACTGGGACGCCATTGAATTTCACGTTCATTACTGCCGCCGGCAGGCAATACGGATTCATAACAATGCCGTTTTGCGCCTGGTCGGCATTGAGATTGGAGGTAAAAAACCAAATGAAGGAGTCAAACAACATACTATCCCATGCACAGGCAGCGGAAAAACTCAAGGAGCTCTTGCACTGCGGCAATGAGCGGGTCGAACTGTCTGCCGCAAAGGAAATTATGACGCTGGCGGAGGAACTGGAAAGGGAAAGCGAAAAGGAACAGACCGTCGCGCTGACCGTCAACATCCGCATTGTCGGCGAAAGTCAGGAGGAGCAACATGGCAAAGATAACGCAGAAGACGCTTGAGCTTTCTCTGACCGCGACCCAAAAGAAGTTTATCGACGCCAAGGCGGACGAGGTTCTGTTCGGCGGCGCGGCCGGCGGCGGAAAGTCATACGGACAATTGGCTGACGCGCTGCTTTATGCGCTGCGCTATCCCAAAAGCCGGCAGCTTATTCTGCGCCGCACCTTTCCGGAACTGGAGCATTCGATTATTTATACCTCTTTGCAGTTTTTCCCTGCCGATGCCGCAACATACCGGAGCAGCAGCCACCGCTGGGAATTTTTAAACGGCTCTCTGATTGAATTCGGCTATTGCGCGGCAGAAAAGGATGTGCTGCGCTACCAGGGCGCAGAGTATGACGTGGTACGCTTTGATGAGTTGACTCATTTTACGGAGGAACAGTACACCTACCTGCTCTCTCGGATTCGCGGCGTCAACCGCTATCCCAAACAAATGAAATCCAGCACCAACCCCGGCGGCATCGGTCACAGCTGGGTCAAACGCCGGTTTATTGACGGACATACGCCGGGCGAGGAATTTCTGGATTCCGATACCGGCGCAAGCCGCATCTTTATCCCGTCCTTTGTCAGCGATAATGTTTTTTTGATGCGCGCCGACGCCGATTATCAAAAAAGGCTGGAGCAGCTGCCGGAGGCGGAACGAAAGGCGCTGCTTTACGGACAATGGGATATCTTTGACGGACAAGTCTTTACGGAATGGCAAAATAACCCCAAGGGATACGAAACAAGGCAGTTTTCCCACGTAATCCGCCCTTTCCCGATTCCAAAGGAATGGCGGCGGTTTCGCACCTTTGACTTTGGTTATGCCAAGCCGTTTGCCGTGTGCTGGTTTGCGGTCGATCATGACGGCCGTGCCTATTTGTACCGCGAACTATACGGGTGCACCGGTACCCCGGATACCGGCGTGCGCTGGACCGCGCAAAAGATTGCCAAAGAGATTCGCGCCATTGAGGATCGCGAAGAGCACGGCCTTAGCATCTGCGGCTACGCCGACCCTGCCATCTGGAACGCCACCGGCTCGACTGAGGGGAGCATTGCAGCCATGATGGAACGGGAGGGCGTATATTTTGAAAAGGGGAAAAACGACCGCCTTGCCGGAAAAATGCAGGTGCATTACCGGCTGGCCTTTGACGAGAACGGGATTCCCATGTTTTATGTCTTTGACCGCTGCAAGAATATGATCCGCACGCTGCCGCAGCTGCATTATGACAGTGTCAACCCGGAAGATGTCGATACCCGGCAAGAAGATCACCTCTATGACGCCCTGAAGTATTTTTTTATGAGTGAGCCGATTGCCCCGCGCATGAGCAAAACCAAAAAGGCTCTGCCCTATAACCCTCTCGCAAGCGAAAAACTGTCGGATTATCACCGTTTTGTCTTATAGCCGCAGCCGAAAAAAGCAAAATCTTAGGATGGCTTTTCTTTGATTAGTGTAAAATAATAATTGGCAAAAAAATAGGGAATAACCCTTGAAGGCTATT
>CAVGTH010000021.1:0-3165 GCA_963632045.1 Roseburia faecis
AGCGCCACCTTGCCAAGGTGGAGGTAGCGAGTTCGAGTCTCGTAATCCGCTCCATCGGGCACTAAGCAATTAGTGCCTGTTATTTTAAAGGCGGCACCATAGCCAAGTGGTAAGGCAGAGCTCTGCAAAAGCTTTATGCCCCAGTTCAAATCTGGGTGGCGCCTCCAAAAATCGGCAAGTACCTTCCGTACTTGCCGATTTTACTTATTACTTTTTCACTATTCACTAAAATTTGCCGATTTTTGGATAGCAGCGAGTAACTCCCAAAAGCGAAAAAATATAGAAATAACGGGAGAAGGTAAATAGTATGAAAAAAATAGTTTTAGATTTTACAGGTGCAAAAACATGGGCGGATATCTATGCCGCACTGAAAGATTCATTTGCCTTTCCTTATGACTGGGGGAATAATTTGGATGCATTGTACGATGCCATGAGTTATACATGGCATGAAAATATTTGCATTATGATAAAAGGTCTTGACCGTGTTTCCACCGAATGGCAACCATATATGAAAGAAATCCTTGCGGTATTCCGGGACATCTACGAAGAAACTCCAAATGTAATATTTCAAATCATTCCATCGGTGACATCGAAATGATTTTATATAGCCAAAAATCGGCAAGTACGGAAAGTACTTGCCGATTTTGCTTATTTAGATTCCTTTGCCGATAAATCAACCGCGCGGATTGCCTGCCGTACGGCCAGCACACGGCCGGGCGACACCGAAAGTTCATCGATCCCCATTTTCAAAAAGGTCTCGGTCAGCGTTGTGTCCGCGCCAAGTTCACCGCAGATGCCGACCCAGATCCCGGCACGGTGCGCATTCTCCGCCGTCATGGCGATCATCCGCAGCACCGCCTCGCTGTGCGGATCGAAAAATCCGTCAAGATCCGGGTTCTGGCGGTCAATCGCCATGGTGTACTGGGATAAATCGTTGGTTCCGATGCTGAAAAAGTCCACCATTTCAGCCAGCCGATCCGATACCATGACGGCGGCCGGCGTCTCAATCATAATCCCCTGTTCCGGAATCCGGTACGGGATATGATCTCTATCAAGTTCCTCGCAGACGGCATCCGTTGCCGCTTTGATTTTTTGCATTTCCGCCACCGAGGTAATCATGGGATACATCACCGAAAGCGAACCGTAAACCGCCGCACGGAACAGTGCACGCAGCTGCGTTTTAAAAATTTCCGGCCGGGTCAGGCAAATCCGAATGGCACGCATCCCCATAGCCGGGTTTTCTTCCGGTTCCAGCCCAAAATAATCCGCCTGCTTATCCGCACCGATATCCAGCGTCCGGACAATCACCTTTTTCCCGGCCATGGTCTCGGCAACCGACCGGTAAATCTGAAACTGTTCTTCCTCGGTCGGGAAATCCTGCCGCTCCAAATAGATAAACTCGCTGCGAAAAAGACCGATTCCGCCGGCGTCATTTTGCAGCACCAGCGCCAGATCCTTGCTGTTGCCGATATTGGCATAAAGCTTGATTTCCTTGCCGTCGCGCGTCACATTCTTTTTTCCCTTTAAGGCAAGCAAAAGCTGCCGCTGCTCGTCCTCGTGCGCCTTTCGCCGCTGCATTTCCTCTAAAAGCGCCGCGTCCGGGTCAATATAGATATTGCCTCTGCCCCCGTCCACGACCGCCATTTTTCCATCAATCGAAGCATCCAGCGGTATCCCTGCGCGGATTACTGCCGGGATATTCATGGTTCTGGCAAGGATCGCCGTATGCGAGTTTGCAGAGCCCTTGACCGTCACAAATGCCAGCACCTTGGATTTATCCAGCTGCACCGTCTCGCTCGGCACAAGATCCTCGGCAACCAAAATCACCGGCTCGTCACCGGTGTCGGTTTGTTCGGCGCTGCCCGTCAAAATCTGCAAAATCCGCTCCGAAATATCCCGGACATCGGCGGCGCGCGCTTTCATATAGGCATCTTCCATATCCGAAAAAACGTTAGAAAAATTCTTGCAGGTCACCGCCACCGCGTATTCGGCATTGACATTCTGGCCGCGGATCATATGCACAATGGATTCCAGATAATCCTCGTCCGAGAGCATCATCTGATGGATTTCAAAAATAGCGGCATGGTCGCTGCCGACCTCGCCGCGCGCTTTTTCGTGCAGCGCACGCAGCTGCTGCGCCGCGGTTTCTCTGGCATTTTCAAAGCGCGCAACCTCTTTTTCGCAATCCGTGACATGGGTGCGTTTCACGGCCTGCGGCCGCTTGCGGTAAAGCCTGATTTTGCCGATCGCAATGCCGCGGTAGACGCTTTTTCCTCGATAGGTGAGCATGATATCCCCCCTTACAGATTCTCTTTCAAAAACTGCAGGAGCGCATCCGCTGCCGTTTCCTCGTCCGCGCCGTCAACGGTCACGGTAATCTCGCCGCCGTGCGGCACGCCCAGCGTCATGACCGAAAAAATCCGCTTTGCATCACCGCTTTTTCCTTTTGCCTCTATGGTAATCTGTGACTGAAACTTTCCGGCTTCTTTCACCAGTTTTCCGGCCGGCCGTGCATGGATTCCGTCCGGGTCCGTAATGGTATAGGTAAATGTTTTCATTCTGATTCTCCTTTGCAGTAACACTCTTTGTTTCAGTTTGCCACAAAGGAAAAAATCTATACAAAAGAAATTATAAAAAATAGGTTGCGCGGTAGAGCTTCATGACCTGCTCGCCCTTTGCCAGTCCCTCACAAAACGCCGTTGCGCTGCCGGCACAGCAGCCGTACCGCAGTGCAGTCTGAAAACTTTGATCTTTCATATATCCGGCCAAAAATCCGGCTACCATCGAATCGCCGGCGCCGGTAGAATGCACCGGGATTCCCTTTGGCGCAGCGGAGGTCATGGTTTCTCCGTTTTCACAGAGCAAAGTGGCGCCCTGCTCCGCCATCGAAACCAGGACGTTTCTTGCGCCTCTTTTTTGCAGTTCCCTTGCGCCTTGCAGTGCATCTTTCGCATTTAAAATTGCTCTGCCGACCAGCCTTCCCAATTCGTGATGGTTGGGTTTAATCAAAAAAGGCGATAAGGGGAGCGTCTGGCTCAGCCATTCTCCCTCTGCGTCCACAACGGCACGAACGCCCGTGTTTTCAACACGCGTCAAAATCTGCCGATAACAATCCTTTGGCAGCGAGGCCGGCACGCTCCCGGCCAGCACCAAAAAATCATCTGC
>CAVGTH010000021.1:3175-22538 GCA_963632045.1 Roseburia faecis
GCACAAAGCATATCCAGCTTTTGACAGAGCGCCGTCATGGATTCCGGCGGCACATCGGGGCCTGCCGCATTGATTTCGGTCTCTTTTTCGCCCTTTAATTTTACATTGATTCGGGACTCGCCCTCCGGCAAAAAAATAAAGTCGGTCTGCGCGCCCATATCCTTTAGCATTCGGTCGATTCTTTTTCCGGCCGCGCCGGCCAAAAAACCCAGCATCTGCGCCGGCGTCCCCAGCTGCGCCAGCATAAGCGCCACGTTAATTCCTTTTCCGCCCGGCAAAAGCCGTGTCTCTGCCGCGCGGTTCACCGTACCGCTCTGGTAATGCGGCACATCCATGACATAGTCCAGCGACGGATTCAGCGTAAGTGTAACAACCATATTGGTATCCCTCCCGACTGATTTTCTATATTGGCTGATTTTCTCGTATCGCCCGATCGATGCAGACAGCAGACCGCGGCATCTTAGCCAAAAGAGAGCAATCCGGCGCCGCTCTCACGAAAAGCGAAATCCTCTAAAAAAGCTGCTCGACCAAAAACACCACCGCGCATGCCGCTGCCGCCACAGTGAGCAGGCTGCGCTCCATATACGACAGTGCGGCGGCCGCAATCAGTCCGGCAACGGCCGAACCCAAATTCTCGGTGGAATAAAGGATATCCGGCAGGGTCATGGTTCCAAGCACCGCGTAGGGAATATATTCTAAAAACGAGCGGATATAGACATTGGTAATCTCCCTGCGGAACAGGGTCAGCGGCAGGGCGCGCACCGCATACGTAACCAGCGCCATGACGCCGATGTAGCAAAGCAGACGGCTGATCGACAGGGTCATAGGGATTCCTCCTTTTTCGGAAACAGCAGCGCACCGATTCCGGCGGCGGCCACCGAACAGATAATAATGACAAAGCCGGCGGAGACACGGTTTAAAACCGGAAGCCACCGAAAGGCACAGCTAAGCGCGGCTGCCAGGAGCACCACAACCAGTACCGGGCGGCTCTTTTTGGCCGCCGGAACGATGATAGCCAGAAACATTCCGTAAATCGCAATGCCGAGCGCGGACTGTGCCGCCGGAGGGAGCAGTGTGCCTGCCACTGCGCCGAGCAGCGTACCGAGCGCCCAGCCGATATACGGAACGGCGATCAGGCCGCCCATATAGCGTTTGCCGACCACCCCCTCCTTGGTGGAGGCCACCGCGAAAACCTCGTCCGTGATACCGAACGAGATGAGAAGGCGCGCCGGAGTTTTTACCGTACGATCCAGCTTTTGCGAAAGCGAAAGCGACATCAGCGCATAACGAATGTTAATCACCAGCTGGGTTAAGGCGACCTCAAAATAGCTTGCCATGGCCGCAATCATCGAAATCCCGGCGAACTGCCCGGCAGAGGTCAGATTAGTCATTGAAATCGCGACCGCCGCCCAGACGGGGATTCCGCCGGCCACCGCCATCATGCCGAAGGTAAAGGACACCGAGAGGTAGCCGAGCGCAATCGGCACGCCGTCCCGCATGCCGTCCGCAAAGTTGTTTTGCACCGTTTTTTGCATGATTTTTCCTCCTGTTGTCCTTGGTAAAATTTCGTTCTTTTTACTAGTTTTTTCCTATATTCGGTGTGATATGTTACAAAAATGTAAACGAGTCGTAATTTTTCGTTTTTTTCTATTTACAATTTTGCAAAACTATGGTATACTTGACGTAGAAATTGAAAAAGGGGTGTTAGGTTTGTTTGTTCAAAATGATTTGGTTAAAATTAAGTCCAGCTTGTCTGACCATGTAGGAAATAAGGTCAAGCTTACCGCAAAAAGAGGGAGAAAACAAACCGTAACCCGTGAGGGCGTGATCGAAGGAACCTACCCCAGTATTTTTATTGTAAAGCTTAACACACCGGATGATTTTTTGGCGAGCGAACGCCGCGTCTCTTACAGCTACACCGACATTTTAACCCGTGCGGTTGAAGTTGTGATCTGTGAGCCGGAAGAGGACGGACAAAACCCCGATTCGCTCGACTGATTTTATCCTGTAATTTCTATAAAGGCGCCCCATACGGGACGCCTTTTATTGTGCTTATATTCTCCGCCGCTTTGCCGGAATATCCTCCATCATGCCCAAGGCGCACGGGAGACGAACACAATATGGTTTAAGCAGGCAAATTTGTGATTTTTCAATCACAGGGCATATCGGGTTCGTCTCCCATGTGGCTAAGGATCCGGTACCGTTCCTCGATCTCCTCTTTGGGGCGGATGCTTAAATACGAAAACGGCTTGGTAAGTGCCTTTGCTATCATCGCAAGGCCTTCTTCGCGTTTTCCAAGCTGAATCAAAACTTCGCCGTAGCCGTAATACGCCTCCGGGAACCGCGGTTCCGGATCTTGATGAATAAAGCTCTCGTAGATCTCTGCCGCCTTCTCGAATTCACCGTTTTTTGCATAGGCGTCAGCCAGGTTATCACAGATGATCGGATCGTCACTGTTGTAGTCATACGCCGCAAGATTAAAGGAAAGCGCCTTTTTTGCATCGTCTTTCAGGTTATAAAAGATACCTAAGTTTTGATAGACCACGGTTGTCCGATAGCCGGAATCCATGACGTCCTCCAAAATCTCAATGGCGTCGTCTAAGTTTCCTTCCTTCCAGCTGACAAGAGCCAAAATGTTATTGACCTGGTTGCGGTCCGCACTGCCGCGCTTAGTCATCGTGCTGCAAAGCGTAAGGTGCTTTCTCGCTTCCTCCAGGCAGCCGCAGCGCAGACAAACATACCCTAAGGTAAGCTTATTGCCAAGGCTGAGATTGCCGATTTTATCGGCAATTTTATAAATACGCATCGCCTGCGGATACTGACGCTTTTGGTACTTCATCTTTGCAAAGGCAGCCACCAGATCCGCCCGCTTTACCACCAAAAAGATCAGAATCACAACCAGCACGATCCTCCAGATCGGAATCCCAAACAGCATTTTTTACACTCCTTTTTAATACAGACTGCCCACGGTACGCGGATAAGGCAATACGTCGCGGATATTGCTCATGCCGGTTAAATACATCACGGCGCGCTCAAAACCAAGGCCAAAGCCGGCATGCTTGTTGCTGCCGAACCGGCGAAGGTCTAAATAGTGCTCATAATCCTCTTTGGCAAGTCCCATTTCCTCCATCCGTGAGAGCAGAACATCCAGACGTTCTTCTCTCTGGCTGCCGCCGATAATCTCGCCGATACCGGGAACCAAACAGTCCATCGCGGCAACGGTCTTGCCGTCCTCGTTCAGCCGCATATAAAACGCCTTGATTTCTTTGGGATAATCGGTCACAAAGATCGGCTTTTTAAATACTTCCTCGGTCAGATAGCGTTCATGCTCGGTCTGCAGATCCATGCCCCACTGTACCGGATATTCAAACGCCTTGCCGCTCTTTTGCAGCAATTCGACCGCCTCGGTATAGGTAATCTTTCCAAATTCATTGCTGACGACGTTATCAAGCCGCTCCAAAAGTCCCTTATCTACAAACTGGTTAAAGAACTTCATTTCCTCCGGTGCCTGCTCTAACACGTAGCGGATGACAGACTTTAACATATCCTCGGCCAGCGCCATATCGTCGTCAAGATCCGCAAAAGCGATTTCCGGCTCGATCATCCAAAATTCCGCCGCGTGCCGCGTGGTATTGGAGTTTTCCGCACGGAAGGTCGGGCCAAAGGTATAGACATCGCCAAACGCCATCGCAAAATCCTCAGCCTCTAACTGACCGCTGACGGTCAGCGAGGTATGACGGCGGAAGAAGTCCTTGGTATAATCGGTCTGTCCGTCATCGTCCTTCGGCGGATTGTTAAGGTCTAAGGTCGTTACCTGGAACATCTCTCCGGCGCCTTCGCAGTCACTGCCGGTAATCAGCGGCGTATGCACATAGACAAATCCGCGCTCCTGAAAGAATTTATGAATCGCGAATGCAATCAGGGAGCGTACCCGAAAAACTGCGGAGAACGTGTTGGCTCTGGGGCGCAGATGCGGAATCGTGCGCAGGTATTCAAAGGTATGCCGCTTTTTTTGCAGCGGATATTCGGGGGCGCTCAACCCCTCGACCGCAACGCGCGTCGCCTTAATCTCAAACGGCTGCTTTGCCTCCGGCGTCAGCACCAGGCTGCCGTCCACGCGGAGCGCCGCACCGATATTCAGCTTTGCAAGTTCCGAAAAGTTTTCCAGCTGCTCCGCCTCAATCACGACCTGCACATTTTTAAAATAGGAGCCGTCGTTGAGTTCAATAAATCCAAAATTTTTGGAGATACGGATGTTTCTGACCCAGCCGCAGACCGAAACCGCGGCCTGATCCTCCGGCGTGCTGACAAACAGTGTTTTTATCTTCATCAAAATCTTCCTTTCCATCACGAAAAGCAAATCCCCCGACCCATCCGGGAGTTCCGTTTCCGCTTTCGTCTAACGATATTCCTTTACCAATTCTGCCCTGGGATATCCGCGGCTATTCTCGACCGACGCAATATAAAAACCGCGGCCGTAGTAAAAGCGGATCAGGGTTGCAACCTTGGACGCCGTATGCAGACGAAGCGTCTTTACGCAGTTTTCGCGCATGACCTTGTCCACCACATTCATCAAGATCTTGCCGATACCGTTGTTACGGTGCTGGCTTGCCACACCGAAACGGCTGAGATATGCCTCGCCGTTCGGCAGCAGTTCAATGCGCACGGTTCCCACCGGCTCATCATCAATGCGCACCACAAAAACATTCTTTTCATGGATATCACGGCGGATATCCTCGTAGGTCTCATTCAGTGCCTCAATGTCATAACTCAGCCCTGCCATCTCACAGTACTTTAAAAATGCGTCCTTGGTGATTTTATGAATCGCAGGGATATCCTCCTCGGTGGCGTGCTTCACTTCAAATGCATATAAACTTTCCATTTTTATCCGACCTTTCCGCAAAAGCTGCTAATCTGCCATGAGTGTTGCCAGGATTGCCTTTTGGGCATGGAGACGGTTCTCCGCCTCGTCAAAGATGATCGAGCGCGGTCCGTCAATAACATCCTCGGTAACCTCGTAACCGCGGTAAGCCGGCAGGCAGTGGATAAACACACTGTCCTCCTTGGACTTTGCAAAAAGCGCGGCGTTGACCTGATAATCCTTAAAAATCTTCACGCGCTCCGCCTTTTCGGCCTCCTGTCCCATGCTGGTCCAGGTGTCGGTGCATACCACATCCGCACCGGCAACCGCCTCCTCCGGATCATTGGTAATCAAAATCTGAGATCCGGTCTCCTTGGCGTCCGCCTTCGCGTTTTCTACCACTTCATCGGCGCAGGCATAGCCCTTCGGCGTTGCAACCGACATATGCATACCGGCTTTTGCGCAGGCATAGAGCAGCGAATGCGCCACATTATTTCCGTCTCCGACATAGGCAAGCTTTAATCCCTCCAGCTTGCCCTTATGTTCATACACCGTCATCAGATCGGCCATCGCCTGGCATGGATGCAGATAATCCGTCAGTGCATTGATCACCGGCACGGTTCCGTACTTTGCCAGATCCAAAACGTCCTGGTGTGCAAAGGTGCGGATCATGATGCCGTCCACAAAACGGCTCATCACGTTTGCCGTGTCATAGATGCTCTCTCCGCGGCCGAGCTGCATATCGTTTGCGTTTAAGTAGAGCGGATGACCGCCCAGCTGGTACATGCCAACCTCAAAGGAAATCCGCGTTCTGGTCGAGGATTTGGTAAAAATCATACCGAGCGACTTTCCCTTTAAAATCGGGTGCGCAATCCCGGCCTTGGTCTCCTTCTTCAGCCGGATGGCAAGATCCAGCAATGCGTGAAATTCCTCTGTTGTGATATCGTGAATGCTGATAAAATGTTTCATACTTTAACCCCTCTCCTCATCTGTAAGTATCCGGTCGAGTGCCGAAACAAATGCGTCGATATCCCGCTCCGACAAAATCAACGGCGGCACAATCCGCAGCACGTTTCCACCGACAACGCCGACCAAAATTCCGCGCGCGCGCAGGGTGTTTCCGATCTGCTTTGCAATCGCGTCTTTAAAAACAACGCCCAACATCAGGCCTTTGCCGCGCACTGTCCGGATTGCATCGTGGCTCTCTGCAAGCTTATCCAGCTTTTCTTTCAAATACGTACCCATTTCTGCCGCATGCGCCAAAAGCCCGTGATGCAGCAGTTCGTCCAGCACGACAAGGCCGGCACGGCACGACAGGGGGTTTCCGCCAAAAGTGGTTCCGTGATCGCCGGGCTGGAACGCCGCAGCGACCGATTCCTTGGCCGCCAGCGCCCCGATCGGAATGCCGCCGCCCAGCCCCTTTGCCATGGTGATGATATCCGGCTCGATCCCGTACCACTCATAAGCAAACAGCTTGCCCGTTCTGCCGATTCCGGTCTGCACCTCATCGACAATCAGCAGTGCGTCATGTTCCTTGCAGACGCTGCAAATGGCGTCTACAAACTCCCGGCTGAGCGGCAAAACACCGCTTTCACCCTGGATCAGTTCAATCATTACGGCCGCTGTATTGGCGTTGACCGCCTTTTTCAGCGCGTCAATATCCTCGGCCTCAATATGTACAAACTTTTCCACCAGCGGACGGTACGGCTTTTGGTACTTTTCCTGGCCGGTTGCCGCTACGGTTGCCAGCGTCCTTCCGTGGAACGAATTTTTCAAGGTCACAAATTCCCGTTTTTCGGGCTTTCCCTGCTCGACAAAGTATTTTTTGGCAAGCTTAATCGCGCCCTCGTTGGCCTCTGCACCCGTGCTTGCAAAAAATACGCGGTCGGCGCAGCTGTTTTCCGCCAGCATCTGTGCCAGCTTTGCCTGGTTTTCCACATAGTACACACTGGAGGTATGCGTCACCTTGGCAATCTGGTCGGTCAGTTCCCGTACCAGACGCGGATGCGCATAGCCCAAGGCATTGACCGCAATCCCGGCAAAAAAATCCAGGTATTCTTTGCCCTCGGTGTCGGTTAAGGTGATTCCCTCTCCCTTGGTAAAGCAAACCGGCGTCCGCTCGCCAAAGGTGTTCATATAATATTTTTGATCCAGCGCTTTGATTTGTTCTAAATTCATGTAAGATTCCTTCTTCCGTTATCGGCTCAGAGCCACTCTTGTCCGTAATACTGATGCTGATCCTCCGACCGTCTGCGCCCCTTCAGCTTTTCGATCACATAGTCATAGCCGCTCTCCCGATGCGGAATCAGACAATGGCTGCAATCCTTGATTGCCTCTTTGGATGCGCCGGCAATCATGGTAAAATTGCCGCCGCAATCTTCTAAAAAGTAAAGGGGGCAAAAGCAAAACAGACAGTTGATTCTATCCTGTGCATGGCAGGGATAATATTCACAGTCACGGTTTTCAAAATAGCGGTAACTCATTGTGCGCGCACTCCTATCCATCGCCCATCCGCATCCGCCCATCGGGCAATTCGGCTAGTAAAAGGCCGCAACTCTTTAGCAAGAACTGCGGCCGGCTCTGCGTCCCTACGCCTCGTCGATCGGAGCCACTGTCACCTTGCGGTGCGGCTCTTCTCCCACGCTGTAGGTCTTTACTTTTGTACTGTTTTGCAGAGTCGCATGAATGATGCGCCGCTCATTGGGAGACATCGGCTCCAGCGCAACTGCTCTGCGTTCCCGTATCACACGGCGCTCCAAGCCCTTGGCAAGCTTTACCAGGGTTTCCTCCCGCTTTGCGCGGTAGCCCTCTGTGTCTACGTTGACCTTGATATACGAATTCTTTTCTTTATTTACGTACAGGCTAACCAGATACTGCACAGCGTCCAGCGTATCGCCGCGCTTGCCGATCAAAAGCCCCATTTTAGAGCCGGATACCGTGACATCGACGGATTCGCCGCCGTTTACAACCGCCACCTCGGCATCCTCAAGCCCCATCTTGTGTACCAGTTCGGTTGCAAAGTATGCTGCATCCTTTAAGGATTGCTCGGTTACCTCGCGGCGCTTTTTGCTGCCGCCCTCTTTGGCTGCCGGTTTTTCGGTCTTTGCCGCAGCCTCTTCGGCCGGCTTTTCCTTAGCAGGCTTTTCCGCATCGGGCTTTTGCGGCGTCTTGACCTTTTCTGCCGGTTTCTTTTTCTGTCTGCCGCCAGGGCCGACATGATCTAAAAATGCCGGTTCTTCCTTCGGGGCATACGGGTTCTGGCTGCCGTCCTTTGCCTCCAGTTTTTCCGACTCGGCACGCTTTTGCGCAATCTTGCGGAGTTTTTCCTCTTCCTCCTCGGCTTCCTTGGTGATCCAGGCAGAGATGATGACTTCTTTTCCGAGCAGAAGTCCCATCAAACCCTTGCCGACCTCACGCTCTACCTTATAAGACAGTTCGCTGACCGGAACGCCGAACTCCTGCGCTGCCAGTTCTAAGGCCTCTTCCTTACTTTTTGCGTTTTTTTCTATTTTTCTTAACATTGACAATCTCCCCTTCGATTTGTTCCTCGGTTAAATCTACTTTTACTACCTTCATCAATACGTACTGCTGTGCAAGCTGCAATACGTTACTTACAATCCAGTAAAGGCCGATTGCCGCCGGAAGTGTAAATGCAAACCACGCAGAAATCAGCGGCATAAAAAGCATCATGGATTTCATGGGATTGGGTTGTTCTTCACCGTTTTTATCCTTAACCGGTGCCGGCGTTGGCTGCATCATCTGCGTAAGCTTTGAAGTCGCAAACGAGCTGAGACCGGACAGTGCCGGAATGATCCACAGGAGCATTGTGCCCGGCGTAAGCTGGCTCACCTTGCCGATGAACAAACCCAAAAATGCGTTCAGATTGGGCGTCTGGGAGATATCCAGCCCAATGAAGTGAAAATCGATAATGTCATAATTCTTTCCGGTTTCCAGAATCCAGTGACTGTTCATGATATCCGGATGCGCATTGATAAACTCGGCAATCTGAATCTCGTACATACCAAACATCCGGTATGCAGAATCGGTCAGACGTTCCATGTTTTCGATGCCGAGCGCGGTGTAAAACTGGTTGAGTCCGTCCGGATTCTGTTCACTCCATTCAAGGATTGCACTGACGATTCGCCATACTTCGTCCTCTCCAAAGCCCATCAGGTAAACCACCGGTTTTTTTACCACCCAATAGAGTGCCATCAGAATCGGAAGCTGAATAACAAGCGGCAGACAACCGCTCATCGGATTCACCTTATACTTTTGATAAAGCTTCATGGTCTCGGCATTGAGTTTTTCTTTATCGTTGGCGTATTTTTGCTGCAGTTCGTTGAGCAGCGGCTGCAGCTTTTGCGTCTTGGTCATGGATTGCTGCTGCTTTACCATCATCGGTAAAAGAACCGCCTTAATAATAATGGTAAACAGAATAATTGCCACGCCGTAGTTTCCCACCAGCAGGTTACACATCTTTAAGACCCAGCCGAGGGCCAGCATAATATAGGACACTTGCTCTCCTCCTTCGTTGCTTCGTTCTCACTTTTTCGGCTAACATCAGGCTAAGGCTCATCAATGCCGCCCCGAAAAAGCGGATTACATCGGAGCAGCCGCAGCAGCGCCTTCAGGCTGCCGCGCAGCGCCCCGTATTTTTCAATGGCTAAAACAGCATACTGAGAGCAGCTGGGATAATACCTGCAGCACGGTCTCTTAAGCGGCGAAAGGAATCGCTGATATAGCTTAATCATGTAAATCAGCAGTTTCTTCATCCTTCCATACCTCCAGCTTATGCATTGCTGTGTGAAAATCCCGCACCATTTTTTTGTGCGGGGCGTGCACCGTGTAGGTGCGCGCTACGATACAAATGTCTGTCCCCGGCCGGATATTTGCCAGAGACGTACGAAATAGTTCCCGGATTCTGCGCTTGGCGCGGTTTCTTAAAACCGCACCGCCCACCTTTTTGCCGGCGGTAATCCCTAAGCGGACGCGCCCCATCCGGTTGGGCAGCGCATATACCACCATGGTCGGCGTTACGACAGATTTTCCGCGGCGATACAGCCGCTGAAACTGCCCGTTTTGATCTAGGCTTACAATTTTCATGTCACTTCTGCCCTATCTTTCCTCTGACAATAGACAAAAAGACGCCCTAAGGCGCCTTCAGACTGTCGAAAAAACCGCAGTATTCAGTTTTCCGCTCTTCTGCAGACCGCCCAAAGCGAGCCCGGCAGCAGCGCTGCCGGAAAATTTGACCGGGGACACGGATCGCCTATGACCCGATCGCCGCCGGCCGGGCAATGTCTGCAAAATCTTTTACGCAGACAGCTTCTTTCTGCCCTTCAGTCTTCTTCTCGCCAAAACCTTGCGGCCGTTCTTCGAGCTCATTCTCTTACGAAAGCCGTGCTCTTTTGCGCGGTGTCTCTTTTTGGGCTGGTATGTTCTCAGCATTGCTATCCCTCCTTACCGATTATCATCCATAGGATTCTTTATGGCCGCAGGTGCGGCTATTTTCTACATTATAGGAAAATCTGTATTATTCTATCACGCAAAGCCCGAAATGTCAAGCCCCTTTTGCGGAAAATTCATTTTTTAGATAAAAACACCAAATTTCTTTTCGATCATTCCGCTGCTCGGCGCCGGTATGATTTTGACCGCAAAAAAATTTTTTGCGGTCAAAATCATACATCTTGTATTTGACGCTTTTTGACAAACTCTACATTTTGTACTTGCGAAAAAAAAGATTTTTTTACCGCAATTTTTCGGGTTTTTTGGTGTTGAAATTTTAAATCATTTCTGTTATGATAATAGTAAGTGCCGGGGTGCCTTTGCATCTGACCGGCACTTTTACAGCGTTTGATACCATAAAATCCGGGAAGGGATTTTCCCGGTTTTATGTGACTTTTTGGATTGATACCGATGATGGGAGGGCATCTGCCTTGGAAGAGATGAACACACACTGGAGCCAAGTTTTAAAGGATATCAAACAGGAGATTTCTCCCGTTTCCTTTGAGACCTGGATTGTGCCGATAAAACCGCTTGCGCTGACCGATACCGTACTGCGCCTTTCGGTTCCCGGCGAACTGAATAAGGATATTATTACCACCAAATTCCGCTCTCTGCTGGAAAGCTGCATTGCGGACGCTTTCGGCGCGCCGTACACCATGGAGGTGGTCTGTGATACCCCAAGCGCCGCACCGGCCGCGCCGGCCTTTGACCCGATCCGCAGCCAAAACACCTTAAACCCGAAGTATTCCTTCGAGTCCTTTGTGGTGGGGAACAATAATAATCTGGCACACGCCGCCTCGCTTGCCGTGGCGGAATCGCCGTCTCAAAAATACAATCCTTTATTTATTTACGGCGGCAGCGGTCTTGGCAAAACACACCTGCTTCAGGCGGTCGGCAACTATTTTATGCAGCATTATCCGGATAAAAAAGTGCTCTATACCACCAGTGAAAAGTTCACCTATGAGTTAGTCACCGCCATCCGCGAAAAGAGCAACCAGGCCTTTCGCAATAAGCACCGCACGGTCGATCTTTTGCTGATGGACGATATTCAGTTTCTGGCAACCAAAGAACTTGCACAGGAGGAATTTTTTCATACCTTTAATACGCTTTATGAGGCCGGAAAGCAAATTGTGCTGACTTCCGACCGGCTCCCGTCCGAGACGCCGCACCTGGCGGACCGTTTAAAGAGCCGGTTCCAGATGGGTCTGCTTGCCGACATTCAGCCGCCGGACTATGAGACCCGTATTGCCATCCTCCGCTCTAAAATTGAAGAGGAATATTTCACCTTTGATGAAGAGATTGTGGAATATGTCGCAAACAACATCAAATCCAACGTCCGTGATTTAGAGGGCGCGGTCAAGCGGATTCTGGCCTATGCCGGGATTGAGCGTACCAACACCATCTCGATGGAGCTGGCGCAAAAGGCGCTTAAGGAGATTCTCTCCACTCTGCCGCAACGCAATATCACCACCAAGGTGATTATCGACGAGGTGGAAAAATACTTCCATCTGCCGAGCGGTACGCTGGTGACCAAGCGCCGTTCCAACGACATTGCCTATCCGCGGCATATCGCCATGTACATCGCCCGTGAGGTGCTAGATGAATCCTATCCGCGGATCGGCGAAGAATTTAACCGCGACCACACCACCGTTATGACGGCCGTCAAGAAAATCCGTCAGAATCTTTCGGGGGATACCGAGCTTGCCTCCATCATCCGCGAACTGGTGGAAAACATCAATAAAAACTAAACCAAAAAACGAAAGCAATGGGGATTTTTATGAAATTACATGATACCATCGCTGCCATCGCCACCCCTGTCGGTTCGGGTGGCATTGCCATTTTAAGGATCAGCGGCAAAGACGCGCAGACCGTTTTAGCCAAAGTGGGGACAGCAAAAAACAAAAAGCCCGTCTCCCTGTGGGAGAGCCACAAGCTGACGCTCTGTCACATTCACCCGGAAAACCGGGAGGATCAGCTGCTGGATCAGGCGCTGGCCGTTGTCATGCGTGCGCCGCATTCCTATACCGGCGAGGATGTCGCTGAAATTCACTGCCACGGCGGCTTTTTTGCCGCAAACCAGATTTTAAAGCATCTGCTGGACGCCGGCGCAAGGCTTGCAGAGCCGGGCGAATTTACCCGGCGCGCCTTTTTAAACGGAAAAACCAGTTTAAACGAGGCGGAGGCCGTGATGGATTTGATCGACGCCAGTTCGGACTTGGGGCTTACCAATGCCGCGCGCACGCTCAGCGGCGCCCTGTCTGCGCAGCTGACGGCGCTGCGCGAGCGCATTATTGCGCTGACCGCGCATATTTCGGCCGCCGCGGACTACCCGGAAGAGGTCGAACCCCCGACGCGCGGAGAAACCGCTGCGCAGCTGAATGAAATCCGCGCAAGCATTCAGGCGCTTTTAGACACCTTTGATACCGGCCGTATGCTGCAGGACGGCGTGCTGACCGTCATTGTCGGCCGTCCCAACGTGGGTAAGTCCTCGCTGCTCAATACCCTGCTGCGTACAGAGCGCGCGATTGTGACCGATATTCCCGGCACGACCAGAGATGTCATTGAAGAATCGATTGCCGTCGGCGGCATGCGCCTGCGGCTGATGGATACCGCCGGGATGCGCAGCGGCGCCGACACGGTGGAACAGATCGGCATCGACCGCGCAAAAGAACATATGCAAAAAGCAGATTTATGCCTGTTTGTGATCGACAGCAGCCGTCCGCTGGAGGAAGAGGATCGCACGATTGCTAAGGAACTTGCCGGAAAGCGTGTTCTTGTACTGCTGAACAAGACCGACAAAACGCCCTGCATCACCGCCGAGGAGGCGGCAAAGGCACTGCGGTTTCCGGTTTCCTGTATTTTAAAAACCGCCGTCCCGAAGGACGGAGCCGCGCAGGGAATTCCTGACCTGGAGGAGGCAATCCGCAGGCTCTTGCTCACCCAGCGCGTCAGTGCCGGACAGGTTTGTCTGTCCAATGCCCGTCAGCGCGACGCACTGGTAAAAGCGATGGACGCGCTGATGCACGCCATCGCGGCCAACGAGGGTGCAATGCCCTTTGATCTTTTATATGTGGACTTAGAGGACGTGCTCTCGGCACTGGGCGAGGTGACCGGGCAGACCGTCCGGGAAGAAATTATTGACGAAGTGTTCGGGCGCTTTTGCGTCGGAAAATAATCGGACAAGGAGGCTGCCGTTCATGTCTGCCCTGCAATTACCCTATGAATTTATCGAAAAATACGTCCGTTTTTCGGATCCCCAGGCGATTCGGATTTACCTGTATCTCCGCGCCCGGACAGAATCGGACGGGCATTTTCCCGATCTTGCGGAAGCCGCCTCTGCCTTAAACCTCTCTGCCGCGCAGCTTCGTTATCACTTAGACTATTGGATCAGCTGCGGCGAAATTCAAAAAGAGGGAGACGGCTATGTCTTTCCCGGCGGCGGCCGGGCCGCATCGCGCACACACCGGCAAAGCCCCAAAGCGGCCGAGCCGAAAAAGCCCTCTTATACCATGGCGGAAATTGACGCGGTCGCCGCAAAAAACAAAGCCATATCGGGCATGTTTTATCAGGCCGAGACCATCTTGCAAAAAGTTTTGACCCAGTCGGATATGGAACTGCTTTATTCCTTTGTCGATTGGCTGGGACTGCCGGTCGAGGTTATCATTATGCTCTTATCCTATGCGGCAAAGCGCGGAAAATGCGGCCGCCGCTACTTAGAAAAGATGGCAATAGACTGGGCGGATCGCGGCATTGACACCTTCGAGGCCGCGGAAAGCTACGTCATGGAGCTGGAGGCCTATGACAGCGCGGAGCAAAAGGTGCGCCGCGTTCTCGGCATTCATGACCGTGCCTTAACCCCGACCGAAAAGAAGTACATCAAAAGCTGGCTCGGCAATGCGGCCATTCCGCTGGATTTACTGCCGCTGGCCTATGACCGCACGGTCGCCTATACCGGCAAGCTCTCTTATTCCTACATGGATTCGATTTTGCAGGACTGGGCAGAAAACGGGATAACCGATGCGCAGCAGGTCAAGGAACACGATCAGAAGAAAATGGGCGCTAAAACAAAATCCGGCGGCACCAAATTTGTCAAAAAGGGGCCGGGAAATAACTATGAGGACACCAACCCCGTTGACTATGATCATCTGGAAGAACAAATTTTAGACCTGATGCTGGATCAGGGAGAAAGTTGAGGGAGATGCCATGGAATCCGCTTATACCCTTGCAAGCCGGGAACTCTCCCGGCGCCGGGAAGAAAACCGCAAAGAACATGACCGGAGACGGAAAAAGGTACTTGCCGCCGCGCCTGCCATGGCAGACCTGGAGCAAAAGCTGGCGCTCGGCGGCACCGCACTGATTAAGTGCGTGCTGGATAAAAAGACCAATATTTCGGCCATTGAGGCGAGAATTCGTCAGCTGCAGCAAAAAAAGCGGGAGCTGCTCGCCGCGCTGCATCTGCCGGACGATTATCTGGACGACATCTATACCTGTCCGCACTGCCACGATACCGGTTTTGACCAAAACGGCCGGCGGTGCAGCTGCTATTTGCAGCTGATCTCCAAATATATCGGCGTCAATGCCAATTTGACGGAGTATATGAAGGAACAGACCTTTGAACGGTTTGACTACCGCCTGTTTCAAAATCAGCCGGCGCAAAACGGCAGAGATCCGCTGTCCTATATCAAGGCGACTGTCCAGAAGGCGACGCATTTTGCCGAGACCTTTGACACCACGCACCGGAACCTTTTGCTGATGGGCAACGCCGGCACCGGAAAGACCTATCTTTCCAGCTGCATTGCAAATTACGCCCTAAAGCGCGGAAAATCCGTCTATTATCAGACGGCCTTTTCGCTGTTTGACACCATGGAAAAGCTGAAGTTCGACCGGCTCTCCGGCGAGGACGCCGAGCAGGCCGATGCAGCCGTAAAGCACGCCCACAAGGTCGATCTTTTGATTTTGGACGACCTCGGCACCGAATTTGTCAGCACCTATTCCAGTGCCGCCCTGTTTGAATTGCTCAATGAACGGCTGATGCAGAAAAAGAGCACCGTTTTGTCCACCAATTTCAGTCTGAGCAACCTGGAGAATGTTTACGGGCGCCGTGTTTTGTCCCGGCTCTACGGCTATTTTGAAATCATACCCTTTGTCGGGCGCGATCTTCGGATTCCGCAAAAACATGAGGGCGAAAACTAACCGATTTCTGCCGCGATAGCGCGGCAGTTTCCTTTCGTAATTGTGGAAGTAAGATAATCTTTGGTTCGATATTTTGGTAAGTTTTTACCCGATTTCGTCCAAAAAAGGTGTTGTAATTTCTAAAAAAGCATGGTAAAATACTAGTATTGTATCAGGGGCGCTGTTGTTTGGCGCCCAAACAAATTATTGGGGAGAAATCAATTATGCTGAAGAAAAAATGGCTGCTGCGGGAATTTGATAAAAATCGTGTGGTAGAGATTTCAAAAAAATTCCAGATATCGCCGCTGACGGCCATCATTCTATATAACCGCGGCGTCCGCGACGATGCAGACATCACCCGCTTTTTATCCAAAGATCTCGGCGTGATGCACGATCCTTACCTGCTTCGGGATATGGAGAAGGCGGCGATACGCATCCGCACCGCCAAAGAACGCCATGAAAAAATTACCATCTACGGCGATTATGACGTGGACGGTATTACTTCGATTGCTATCTTGTATAAGCATCTGGCCGAAATGGGGATTGAGGTTGCCTATTATGTGCCGGATCGGATGCAGGAGGGCTACGGCGTCAACAAGGACGCCTTAGATAAAATCCGCAAGGACGGCACCTCGCTTATCATCACCGTTGACACGGGTATTACCGCCGTGGAGGAGAGCGAATACGCCAAGGAGATCGGTCTTGACGTGATTGTCACCGACCATCACGAATGCAAGGAGCGGATTCCGGATGTCTATGCGGCGGTTGACCCCAAACGCAAGGACTGTCCGTATCCGTTTAAGAGTCTGGCCGGCGTCGGCGTTGTCTTTAAACTGATTCAGGCGCTGGACGACACACATTCGCTGTCCGATCTGATGGATAAATACGCGGATTTGATGTGTCTTGGCACGGTTGCCGATATTTCGCCCCTGGTGGACGAAAACCGCGTGATCGTGACTGAGGGGTTAAAACGGTTCAGAACCACCAGCAATGTCGGCCTTAAGGCCTTGATTGACGTATCCACCAACGGAAAGGCCATTACGACTTCTACCATCGGCTATATCATCGCACCCAGAATCAATGCAAGCGGCCGTCTGGGCTGTGCCGCACGCAGTGTGGAACTGTTTTTGACCAATGATGAAGAAAAGGCAAAGACGCTTGCGGAATCGTTATGTGAAGAAAACACCCTTCGCCAGCAGACCGAACAAAAAATGTTCAAAGAGGCGATGGAATATTTAGAGCAGCACCCGGAGGTCAAGGAGGACGATGTGATTGTCATTCCGCACGACCACTGGCATCACGGGATTGTGGGAATTGTATCTTCTAAGATCACCGAAAAGTTTTATAAACCGTCGATTCTTTTTGCCATTGACGGCGACGAGGCCAAAGGCTCCGGCCGGAGCGTGAACGGCTTTAACCTGTTCGGCGCGCTGGAGAACTGCTCTGACCTTTTAGAAAAGTTCGGCGGCCATGAGCTGGCGGCCGGTCTGACCATTAAGGCAGCCAATATCGAAGCGTTCCGGCAGAAGATCAACCGCTGCTCAAAAAATCAGTTTACCGAAACCATGATGACGCCCACCATTATGCTGGACGCGGCGATCAAGGTTCCCTATATCACCTTAGATACCGTCAATGACATTAACCGTTTGCAGCCCTTTGGCGTGGACAACCCGACACCGTCTTTTGCGGTGCGGAATATTAAAATCCACAAGATCAGTGTCATGAGCGAGGGAAAGCATCTCCGCATGACGCTGCTCAAAGACGGAAAGTACTTAGACTCTGTCGGCTTTGGCATGGGCGAATACTACCATTACCTGGAGGAAGGCGATTTTATTGACGTTGCCTTTGCCCTGGACATTAACGATTATAAGGGTTTTCAGAATGTACAGCTTATTTTAAAGGATGTCAAAAAAGCCGGCGAGAGCGTTTGCTGACTTTCCCTTCCGTCCGGACGTCAGAACCCGGCCGATCCGTGTGTTTTGATTCGTCCGTGTACTTTTTGACGGATCACCATGATCTTGTACTTTAAGAAACGTTGGTCTGTTTATACAGTACCGACGTTTTGTTATTTTGGCGCAACTGCGTATTTTAAGGAGGCATTTTCCATGGCACTCATCACGTTAGACACCCTGCTTGCACGTATCCGTCAGTACCACAAGGCGGACGACCTTGACATTGTAGAAAAAGCTTATCGCTACGCCATGAAAAAGCATGAGGGGCAGACCCGCAAGTCCGGCGAGCCGTATTTTACGCATCCGGCACAGGTGGCGTATATTCTGGCCGAGATGGAGCTTGACCCTCAGTCCATTTGTGCCGCGCTTTTGCACGACGTGGTCGAGGACACCGACACCACACATGAAGAACTCGCCGCGGAATTCGGCGAAACCATCACCATGCTGGTCGATGGGGTCACCAAGCTGAATAAAATCCCCTATACCTCCAAAGAAGAGCAACAGATTGAAAATCTCAGAAAGATGTTCTTTGCCATGGCAAAGGATGTCCGCGTGATTGTCATCAAGCTGGCCGACCGCCTGCACAACATGCGCACCCTAAAATATCAGCCGGAGGAAAAGCAGCGCGAAATTGCCAGAGAAACCCTGGAGGTCTACGCACCGCTGGCGCACCGGCTTGGTATGTCAAAAATCAAGTGGGAGCTGGAGGATCTGTCTCTGCGCTACATTGACCCGATCGGCTACTATGAGATTGTGGATAAGATTGCGCAAAAGCGCGAGGAGCGGGAACGCTACATCAAGGATATTATCGAGATTCTGCAAAACAAGCTGGAGTCGCTGCATATCAAGGCGCACGTAGAGGGCCGTGCCAAGCACTTTTACAGCATTTACCGCAAGATGTTTATGCAAAACAAAAGCATTGATGAAATCTACGACCTTTTTGCCGTCCGCGTCATTGTGGACACCGTTGCGGACTGCTATTCCGTTTTAGGCATGGTACATGAGCTTTATAAGCCGATTCCCGGCCGGTTTAAAGACTACATTGCCATGCCCAAGCCCAACATGTACCAGTCGCTGCACTCCACGCTGATCGGCCCGAACGGGACGCCCTTTGAAATCCAAATCCGCACCTGGAAGATGCATCACACCGCCGAGAACGGTATCGCCGCCCACTGGAAATATAAAGAGGGCAAGAGCGGCGCCAGCGACATGGACAGTAAGCTGGAATGGATCAAGCAATTGCTGGAAATCCAAAAGGATATGACTAACGCCGAGGACTTTATGCAGACGCTGAAGATCGACATGTTCAGCGATGAGGTCTTTGTCTTTACGCCGAAGGGCGACGTAATCAGCCTGCCGATCGGCGCGACCCCGATTGACTTTGCCTACGCCATCCACAGCGCCATCGGCAATCGGATGACCGGCGCCAGAGTCAACGGAAAAATTGTAACCTTAGATTACACCTTAAAAAACGGTGATATTGTCGATATTATTACCTCCGGTGCCGGCCACGGTCCGAACCTTGACTGGGTGAAGATCTGTAAAACCTCTCAGGCACGCAATAAAATCAGCCAGTGGTTTAAAAAGGTTAACCGGGAAGAAAATATGGCAAAGGGCAAAGAATTTTTGGAAAAGGTGATGAAGCAGCTTTCCATCCCGAATAAATTCTTAGAGGATAAGCCCTTTATCCAGGGACTTTTGCGGAAATACGGATTCCACAACCTGGAGGATATGTACGCCGCCATCGGCTACGGCAGCAATAACGCCACCCGGTTTGTCAGCCGCTTTAAGGCCGACTGCCGCAAACGCATTTTAGAAGAAGAGACGCTGCCGCCGGAAGAAATGATTCCGATGGTGGTAAAAACCACAAAGC
>CAVGTH010000021.1:22548-23063 GCA_963632045.1 Roseburia faecis
GCCCAACACCAGCGGCGTGATTGTAGAGGGGATTGACAACTGCCTGACCCGTTTTTCGCACTGCTGCAACCCGGTTCCCGGCGACAAAATCGTGGGCTATGTCACACGCGGCCGCGGCGTGGCGATTCATCGCGCCGACTGCATCAACATGCTGCACGCGCAGCAGAACGCCGCCGAAATGAGCCGGTTTATCCCGGTACGCTGGGCAAGCGAGACGGATAACACCTTCCATTCTACCCTGTATGTGACGGCAAGCGACCGGCCGAATCTGCTGCTGGATCTGGTGACCGCCATTTCGGAACTCAAAACCAAGCTGGTGAATGTCAACGCGCGCAGCGGAAAAAATAATCTTGCCACCATCGAACTGACGGTGGACGTTTCGGACACGGCGCAGCTGGAGCAGACCGCCAAACGGTTAAAGCATGTTGACAACGTACTGTCGGTGGTTCGCCGCCGTCAGTAGCCTGATGTTAGCAATCCGAACTCGATTTTAAGAGGTGGATTTCCGCCCAAAC
>CAVGTH010000022.1:0-2782 GCA_963632045.1 Roseburia faecis
GGTTTATCTCATAACAAAATATTCTGGAATGTAACACATCTATTGTAAACCTACACTGAAATTCATAAAAATTCCTCCTTTCTCTTGCTTTTCTTGTATTATATTGTTATAATACAGGTAAAACAATATAGAAAACCATTATTTTAATGAGGAATCCACGCATGAAAGAAACAATTTATACTTTTTTGCAATCGGAATCAAACCGTGCGCTATTGCATCTCCAGATCTGCGGCGCATCCTACTGTGACGGCACCTACCGCATTGACCGGCCGCATTCGGCCTGTGCCTGTCTGGAATACGTGGCGCACGGAACAGGTACTGCAATCGCGGACGGCAATCCCTTTTATCCCAAAGCCGGCGACAGTTATTTTTTGCAATGTAATCAGAGCCATCTCTATTATTCGGACGCAAAGACGCCATGGACAAAATACTTTATCAACCTGTCCGGGCCGCTTTTTGAGCATATGGTCGACGGTTATGGACTGCGCGGCATCAATTACTATCCCTCGCTTTCCACCAAGGCAGAACTTTTCGGCATTCTTGACGCCGCCCGGCGGCCGGGTGACCCGACTGAGGAAGTGCTTGGTCTGCTGCACCGCATCTTCTTTAAAATGCACCGGCATCTTTCGGGCAGCTCCGCCGGCAACCAAGAGGCGGACGCCATTCGTGCCTTTTTGGATTTACATATCAAAAAGCGGTTCCGCCTGGAGGATTTGTGTCATTACTTGACAAAATCCGAGTCCCAGATTATTCGTATTTTTAAAAAGGAGTACGGCACCACGCCCTATGTCTATCTGATGGATCAGCGGATTGAACTTGCAAAGCAGATGCTGCTCGGCACGGTGCTCTCAGTGCGGCAGATCGCACTGGAACTCAGCTTTACCGACGAATACTATTTTTCAAACTTTTTTAAAAAGAAAACCGGCCTGTCTCCGGCAAAGTACCGCACATCGCCGCAGCAGGATTTCACCGACACTGTTTAACCGCATACAAAAAGATGGCGCAAAAGCCGCGCCATCTTTTTCTGTATTTCTATACTTCCATAATGATCGGTAAAATCATCGGACGGCGTTTGGTTTTGCTCAGCAAAAATCCGCCCACATCATTTTTGATTCGGGTTTTCAGCGTTGTCCAGTCGATCGTGTTGCCGCCGGTGCATTCTTCTACGACATTTACCGCAACCTTGTGCACTGCCTCCATCAGATCCTCAGACTCCCTGACGTAGACAAATCCGCGCGAGATAATGTCCGGGCCGGCCGTGCAGAAACCGCTGGCCTTATCAATCGTAAGAACCACCACGATGATTCCGTCTTCTGCCAGATGCTTGCGGTCACGCAGCACGATATTTCCCACATCGCCGACGCCAAGACCGTCTACCAGCACCTTGCCGGACGGAACCGTCCCGGTAATTTTAGCCTGGGTTCTGGAAATTTCAAGCACCTTGCCGATATCCATCAAAAAGATGTTTTTCGCATCCATTCCCGTTTGCAGCGCAATGTCACGGTGATAGCACAAATGCCGGTATTCGCCGTGCACCGGGATAAAATACTTCGGGTTCGCCAAGGATATCATGATCCGCAGTTCCTGCTGGCAGGCGTGACCGGAAACGTGCACGTTGTCCTGCCGCTCATGAATGACTTCGGCGCCGTGCTTTAACAACTCGTTCACCACATTGGAAACCGCTTTTTCATTGCCCGGGATCGGGCTTGCCGAGATGATTACCATATCGGTTGGCTCAATGTTGATCTTGCGGTGAACCGAAAACGCGATTCTGGTGAGCGCCGACATCGGTTCGCCCTGGCTGCCGGTGGTCACAATCACCAGTTTCTCTTTCGGATAACGTCCGATTTCATCAATGTCAATCAGGGTATTTTTTGAAATATTCATATACCCCAGTTCAATGGCAGCGTTTAACACGTTCACCATACTTCTGCCGGAGACCGCGACCTTTCTGCCGTATTTTTCGGCCGCGTTGATAATCTGCTGCACCCTATGTATGTTCGATGCAAAGGTTGCAACAATGATCCGCTTGTCTACGCCCCGGTCAAACAGGGTGTCAAACGTCTTGCCGATGGTGCTTTCACTCATGGTATAGCCCGGACGGTCGGCATTGGTACTGTCGGAAAAGAGCGCCAGGACGCCCTGTTTTCCAAGCTCGCCGATCCGCGCCAAATCAATCATTCCGCCATCGATCGGCGTCGGGTCGATTTTAAAGTCGCCGGTATGCAAAAGCACACCGATCGGCGTGTGCAATGCAATCGCCACCGCGTCCGCAATCGAGTGGTTGGTGTGAATAAACTCCGCCACAAAGGCGCCAAGCTTCACAGATTCCCCGGCCTCCAGCGTATTGAGTTTTGCCGATCTTAACAGGCCGTGTTCCTTCAGCTTATTCTTTAAGATTCCCAGCGTCAGCCGTGTCCCGTAAACCGGAACGTTAAATTCCTTCAGCACATACGGAATCGCACCGATATGATCCTCATGGCCGTGGGTCAGCACAATGCCGCGGATCTTATCCGCCACTTTATGCAGATAGGTGATATCGGGAATTACAATGTCCACGCCCAGCATATCATCATCCGGGAATGCCATACCGCAGTCTAAAATCAAAACGTCGTCCCCGTACTCAAACACGGTCAGGTTCTTTCCGATCTCGTGCAGTCCGCCCAGCGGAATCACTTTAATTTTCTTATTGCCGCCGCGGATCGGCGCACTGTTTCCCTTCACCGCCGCAATCCTTTTGGCCGCTGCAGTCTTTTTTGCCGCAATCGCCTTAGCCGGAGCG
>CAVGTH010000022.1:2792-14494 GCA_963632045.1 Roseburia faecis
GCCGCTTTCACCGGCGCGGTAATTTTTTTCCCTCCTGCGGCCGGCTTAGGGGCAGCAAGGTTTTTCGCACTGTTTTTGTTACTGTTTCTTCTCACAATTTCCTCCTATCTTTGTCCGTTCTCATCGTAATTGCACAACAAAAGAAGAGGTTCAAACCGAGCGGATTCTCTGTCCGCTTTGCGAAAGACGCGCATGACAACAGATTCTGTTCATTCTCTCCGGCACAACAGATCTGACCCTGTCAAACGAAGTCTGTGGATCGCATATTGTTTCAACCCGTTTTTTCATTTTGTCAGGCGAATCTGAAACGAAAACCGCAATTTCAGCCCGGTCTCGTTTTGATTCACCCCATACGGCAGTATTTTCATACCGCCAAGTTCCGAACAAATCATTCTTTGTTATTATACACCATTATCTTTCTTTTGGCAAGCCTTTTTCTCATCTTTTGCGGATTTCCCCATTTTCTCCATAAAATGACAAAAAATTTTGCCGTTCCTCTTTCCTTTTATGTAAAAATATTGTATACTGTTTTTCATAAGCCTATACGTGAAATAAGGAGAAAATGATTATGGTACAACTTAACAATCAGTGGGATGACCTTTTAAAGGACGAATTTCAAAAGCCCTATTATCAAAAGCTGCGTGCAATCCTCGCGCGTGAATATCAGACCCATACCGTCTACCCGGACATGCACGATATCTTTAACGCGCTGCGCACCACCGACTATAAAGACGTAAAAGCCGTCATTTTAGGCCAGGATCCCTACCACGGGCCGGGTCAGGCGCACGGACTCTGCTTTTCGGTCAAGCCCGGTGTACCGGCGCCGCCGTCACTGAAAAATATTTTCAAGGAGCTGAACGACGAACTCGGCATCCCGATTCCGGACACCGGCTATCTGATGCCGTGGGCAAAGCAGGGCGTGCTGATGCTCAACACGGTTCTCACCGTCCGCGCCGGAGAGGCGAACAGCCATAAAGGACTCGGCTGGGAAACTCTGACCGACCGTGTCATCGAACTGCTGAACGATCGGGAGCAGCCCATGGTATTTTTTCTCTGGGGCGCCAATGCGAAAAAGAAACGCGAACTGCTTACCAACCCGTCCCACCTTGTCTTAAGCTGCGCACATCCCAGCCCGCTTTCTGCCAGTTATGGATTTTTCGGCTGCGGCCACTTTAAGGCCTGCAACGATTTTCTGACAAAGCATAACATGACGCCCATCGATTGGCGGCTATAAGATGCGGCTTGTCGTATCTCACAAGGATTTTTACGGATTCGCTCCGTTTTTTCTCTGTTTTATCAAGAACTTCTTGTCCTGCCTCCCTTGACAAGATTCTAAGGTTAAGATACAATACTATAAGAAGAAACGGCTGTTTCTTCTGCCACAGTACAATCAGAAAGGATGATGCAAAATGGGCATGACACTGGCTCAAAAGATTTTAAAAAATCATTTGGTCTGCGGCGAAATGATTCCCGGTCAGGAAATCGGGATTCGGATCGACCAGACCTTAACACAGGACGCAACCGGAACCATGGCATACCTCGAATTTGAGGCAATGGGCGTTCCGCGGGTAAAGACCGAGCGTTCTGTTGCATATATCGATCACAATACCCTGCAAAGCGGTTTTGAAAACGCCGACGACCACCGGTTTATCGGCAGTGTTTGTAAAAAGCACGGCATCTATTTTTCAAGACCCGGTAACGGCATCTGTCACCAGGTACATCTGGAACGTTTCGGCATCCCCGGCAAGACCCTGATCGGCTCGGACAGTCATACGCCGACCGGCGGCGGCATCGGCATGATTGCCATCGGCGCCGGCGGTATGGACGTTGCGGTTGCCATGGGCGGCGGCACCTACTATATCACCTGTCCGAAGATCGTAAAGGTGAACCTGACCGGCAAGCTTCGTCCCTGGGTTGCGGCAAAGGATGTCATTTTAGAGGTTCTGCGCCGCCTCTCGGTCAAGGGCGGCGTCGGAAAGATTATCGAATATTGCGGCGAGGGTGTTTTAACGCTCTCCGTTCCGGAACGCGCCACCATCACCAACATGGGTGCAGAACTTGGCGCCACCACCTCCATTTTCCCGTCGGATGAAACCACGCGTGCTTTCTTAAAGGCACAGGGACGGGAAGAGGACTACACACCGCTGTGCGCTGACGCGGACGCCGTCTATGACGAGACGGTGGACATCAATTTGAGTGAACTGGTTCCGCTTGCCGCATGTCCGCATTCCCCGGATAACGTAAAGTCCGTCGAGGAAATCGGCAATCTCAAAATCGACCAGGTATGTATCGGCTCCTGCACCAACTCTTCTCTTCTTGATATGCTGAAGGTTGCCTATATCTTAAAGGGAAAGACGGTACACCCGGACGTATCGCTCTCCATTGCCCCCGGCTCAAAGCAGGTGCTTAATATGCTGGCCGAAAACGGCGCTCTGGCAACCCTGATCGATTCCGGCGCAAGAATCTTAGAGAGCGCATGCGGCCCCTGTATCGGCATGGGACAGTCGCCGAATTCCAAGGGTATTTCGCTGCGTACCTTCAACCGTAACTTTGAGGGCCGCTCCGGCACCAAGGACGGCCAGATTTATCTGGTATCTCCGGAGATGGCTGCCGCATCGGCACTGACCGGTTATCTGACCGATCCGCGGACGCTCGGCGATATGCCGGAATTTAAACTGCCGGAGGTCTTTACCATCCACGATAACATGATTGTTCCGCCCGCTCCGGAGGATGAGATGGACAGCGTAGAGGTACTGCGCGGGCCGAACATCAAGCCCTTCCCGGTATCCGGGCCGCTGCTTGACGAAATTGACGCCAGGTGCAGCCTGAAAGTCGGCGACAATATCACCACGGATCACATCATGCCGGCCGGCGCAAAGATTTTGCCGCTGCGCTCCAATATTCCCAAGATTTCGGAATACTGTTTTGCAGTCTGCGACGAGGGCTTCCATGACCGCGCCCTTCAGCTTGGCCAAAGCATCATTGTCGGCGGCTCCAACTACGGCCAGGGTTCTTCCAGAGAGCATGCCGCTCTGGCACCCCTGTACCTCGGCATCAAAGCCGTGATTGTAAAATCCTTTGCCAGAATCCACATGGCAAACCTGATTAACGCCGGTATTATTCCGATGACCTTTGCAGACGAGGCCGACTATGACCGGATCGATCAGATGGACGAACTGTCCATCCATTCGGTCATCGACCAGATCCAAAACGGCGATACCGTAACCGTAACCAATGTAACAAAAGGCTTTGACTTTTTGGTAAACGTTGCCCTGTCCCCCAGACAAAAGGATATGCTGATTGCGGGCGGCCTGCTCAACTACACCAAAAACAACGCTTAAAAGAAAGGATGATTCCCATGAACCATGCAGAAGAAATTAAAAATGCCCAGGAAAAATTCAGTCAGCTGCTCAGCGAGCAGTTTGACCGGATTGACCGCATGAAGGCAGAAAAAGACTTTATCGATTACAGTAAACTGGACACGATCGAGATCGGTATTGTCGGCGGCGACGGCATCGGCCCGTCCATCACCGCACAGGCACAGCGCATCCTGGAGTTTTTGCTCAAGGATGAGGTGGAAAAGGGCAAGGTTGCCTTTCGCGTGATTGACGGCTGCACGATCGAACACCGCGCCGAGGTCGGCAAAGCGCTCCCCGATGATGTCCTGGCGGAACTGAAAAAGTGCCACGTCATCTTAAAAGGCCCGACCACTACACCGCGTGCCGGCGATCCCTGGCCGAACATCGAGAGCGCCAATGTCGCAATGCGCAAAGAGTTGGATTTGTTTGCAAACGTTCGCCCGGTAAAGGTGCCGGAGCAGGGCATTGACTGGACGTTCTACCGCGAAAACACCGAGGGTGCCTATGCGGTTGGCTCTAAGGGTGTCCACGTCAACGATGATCTTGCCATTGACTTTACCGTCACCACAAAAGAGGGCAGTGAGCGTATCGCAAAAGCCGCTTTTGAATATGCCAAAAAAGCAGGAAAGACCAGAGTTACCGCCGTTACAA
This sequence comes from Roseburia faecis, assembly GCA_963632045.1. GTDB lineage: Bacteria > Bacillota > Clostridia > Monoglobales > Monoglobaceae > Ructibacterium. Next base: position 6,803 of record CAVGTH010000022.1, read on the forward strand.
AGGCGAATGTTGTAAAGACCACCGACGGTAAGTTTTTACAGATTTGCCAGGACGTTGCAAAGGACTATCCGGGCATTGAACTGGACGACTGGTATATCGATATTATGACCGCCAAACTGGTTGACCCCAAACGCAGAACGCAGTTCCAGGTATTGGTACTGCCGAACCTTTACGGCGATATCCTCACCGATGAGGCGGCAGAGTTCCAGGGCGGTGTCGGCACTGCCGGCAGCGCCAACATCGGTAAACGCTACGCTATGTTTGAGGCAATCCACGGCAGCGCACCCAGAATGGTTGCCGAGGGTCGCGCAAAGTATGCGGACCCGTGCAGCATTATCCGCGCCGATGTCATGCTGCTGGAACACATTGGTTACGCAGACCGTGCAAAGAAGTTGGAGCGCGCGCTGGATATCTGTATGTATGAAGAAAAGAAACTGGTGATCACCGGCCGCGATACCGGTGCCACCGGCGAGGAGTTTGCAGATTACGTGATGGAGACCATCCAAAAACTGTAACAACACACCAAAAAACGGGGAGCGGCACGTGCCGCTCCCCGTTTTTATGCCTTTTTTAATGTCCCGCCGGTTTTCGAAAGAAATCTCCTTTTTCCAGCTTGATATCCGCATAGAGTAAATCAAAGAGCAGAATTCCCAGCGGAATCAACGCAAAAAACAATGCCTTTCCGCCGAAGAATCGGCACAGCGCCGCGGAAAGCGTCCCTCCAAGGACAAAGAACAAAAGCATCCGTCCATGGATCGAAATCCGTTTTAAAAACTTGCTTTCTTCCTTTCCCTCTCCGACTTTTACCAATGCGATTCCGATCTGTCTTAAATGGTTGGTACAGAAAGTCGTTGCCATCGGCACCTTTTCTGCCTGCCGGAAGGTATTATATTGCATTGATGCAATAAAGTTTATGGCAACCTGAGTGATCTGATACGGCGCATCGTCCGGAACAAAGCCTAAAATGATGACAAGCACCATCTCGATAATAATCAGCATGGTGTCCCAGCGGATAATTCCATACCGCCGCACCGGCTTTGCGATCGCCTCTGAGACGATGGTTCCCAAAAGGTACGCCGTCATCGGAATCAGGTAATAAAGCGCCTTTCCCCAGTGCAGATTGCCGAGTGCCATCGCCAGCAAAACAAAATTTGCGGTCTGCGCGTTGCAGAAAACGCCGCCGCGCACCGTGTAGGTATAGGCACCGTAAAAGCCGCCCACCATCATCAAAAGCAAAAATACGCGGTGCCGCTCGCACTCTAAAAAAGTGTCTTGTTCTTTTTGATCCACACTTTCTCCTCCTTTTAGATTCTTCCCTTTTTCACTGAAAAATTACGGTAAACGCCAGTGCGCCAAGCACGACCTCGGCATTCACCATACCATATATTCATTATATCATGTATTTATGATATTGACAATCCATTTCGGCATTCAAAAATTACATACTAAATATACCGTGAATACATGAATCGACAAAAAAATCACGCCGGCAAACCCGACGTGATTTTTCATCATTTTACCGATACCAACAGTTGATCGTTTTCCGCTTTGACGACCGCAGTCATTCCGGCAGAAATCGTGCCGGTTATAATCTGCTGCGCCAGTGCATCCTCCACATGCCGCTCGATATATCGCCGCAGCGGCCGTGCGCCGTACGCCTTTTGGTAGGCATGATCCAGGATATACTCCTTGGCTGTATCGTCCGCCTCCAGAGAGATATTCTTTTCTTTCAGTCCTGCACGCAGATCGTCCAGCATCAAATCGATAATTTCCAAAATCTCTGTCCGATTCAGTTCTTTAAAGATGACCGTCTCATCAACACGGTTTAAAAATTCCGGGCGGAACAATTCTTTTAAGGCGCGTTCTACTTTAATTTGCACCGCCTCTTCGTCCTCATTAAAGCCGACTATATTAGAGCGCTGATCGCTGCCGGCGTTTGAGGTCATAATGATGATGGTGTTCTCAAAAGAGACCGTCTTGCCATGGCTGTCCGTAATCCGTCCGTCATCCAAGATCTGAAGCAGAATATGAAAAATATCGGCGTGCGCCTTTTCAATCTCGTCCAGCAGAATCACACTGTACGGGTGCCGGCGCACCTTTTCGGTCAGCTGGCCGGCATCGTCATAGCCGACGTAACCCGGCGGCGATCCGATCAGTTTCGCAACCGAATGCTTTTCCATATACTCTGACATATCCAGACGAATCAGCGCGTCCTCGCCGTCAAACACCTCGCGGGCGATCTGCTTGACAAGTTCCGTCTTGCCGACGCCGGTCGGGCCGACAAAGATAAAGGATACCGGACGACGTTTGATACTGATGCCGGCACGCTTTCGCCGAATCGCGCGGCTGACCGCCTCGACCGCCTCGTTCTGACCAATCAGACGCTTGTGCAACCGCTCTTCCAAATTTGTCAGGCGCCGGGTCTCAAATTCCGAAATATGCTTTACCGGAATCTTAGTCCAAAGTTCAATCACCGCTGCCAGATCATCGACCGTAAGGTCTGTCACGGCATTTTCCTTCAGCGTCTTAATTTCCTCTTCCAGCTTACACTGACGGCTCTTTAAATCCGCCATCTTCTGAAACTCTTCAATCGAGTTGGAAACCGTGCTGCTCTCCCGGTCAATTTCCTGTTCGATCTTAGTCAGTTCCTGCTCTTTTTGGGCAAGAACCGGCAGCGATTTGTTTTCAAGATTTGCTTTCGATGCCGCCTCGTCGATCACGTCAATCGCCTTGTCCGGCAAAAAACGGTCGCTGATATAACGTTCTGCCAATACGGCAGCCGTGTGCAGCAGTTCATCCGAAATACGAACCTTATGGTAGTCCTCGTAATAATCCTTAATGCCCTTTAAAATCTCGACCGTTTCTTCCACGGTCGGTTCTTCGACCATAACGGTCTGAAAACGGCGTTCTAAGGCCGCGTCCTTTTCAATATGCTTACGGTATTCTTCAATGGTTGTCGCACCGATCACCTGAATCTCGCCCCGCGACAGTGCCGGCTTTAATATATTGCCGGCGTTCATGCCGCCCTCCGCATCACCGGCGGCGGTAATCGTGTGAATCTCGTCAATCACCAAGATAATATTGCCGAGCCGCTTGACTTCCTCAATAATATTCCGAAGTCTTGACTCAAACTGTCCGCGAAACTGCGTTCCGGCAACCACGGCCGACATATCCAGAAGATAAATTTCATACGGCAGCAGCTTTGCCGGCACGTCACCCTTGACGATTTTAAGCGCCAGTCCCTCGGCAATCGCCGTCTTTCCGACGCCGGGTTCTCCGATCAGGCAAGGATTGTTCTTGGTTCGCCGATTTAAAATCTGCGCCGTCCGCTCCATCTCTGCCGCACGGCCCACCACGCGGTCGACCTCGCCGCGTCTTGCCTTTTCGGTCAGGTTCACCGCATAGGTGTCTAAATACTTTCTCTTTTTATCTTTCTTTTCACTGCGGCGCTCTCCCCTGGTTTTTTCACTCTTACCCGGATTTTCGCCCTGGTTGGCAGCCCCGCTCGCACCGCCGAACAAACGGTTCATCAGTTCAAAGGGGTTTTTCTGCATACTCCGGCTCATAGACTCGCCGTCCGTATCTTCATCGTCCGTATCTTCCCCATCCTCCGGCATGCCAAATCCGTTTTCCATCGGGAACTCGTCCCCCATTTCCTCCAGCATTGCCGACATCTCTCGGTTTAACCCATCCATTTCCTCCGGGTTAATCCCCATATTTTGCATAAGATCATTGACAGGGCCTAAATTCAACTCCTTGGCGCAGGTCAGACAATAACCCTCGTTGACCGGCTTTCCCTTTTCGTCCAGCTTGCTGATATAGACCACCGCTAAATTTTCATGACATTTACAGCACAACATTGGATGCACCTCCGATACACAGGTTTTTCGTGCTTGGTATCTTATCCGCTTATTCTATCATACATTTTGTCCGTTTGCAACGGTACAAAACCGAATTTTTGTTGCCTTTTTATGAGAAAATTCCCAAATGTTCCGCAAGAATTTTGATACCCATGACAATCAGAACAATACCGCCCAGAATCTCCGCTCTGGATTTATATCTTGCGCCAAACAGATTTCCTACGGTAAGGCCGACAATCGACAGCACAAAGGTGGTTACGCCGATAAAGCTGACCGACGCAAGAATATTAACCTGCAAAAAGGCGAGGGTTACACCCACTGCCAGCGCGTCAATGCTGGTCGCCACCGCCAGCGGCAGCATGGATTTTACCCCGAAGGACGCGTCCACTTCTTCGGCGTCGCCGCGCGCCTCGCGAATCATATTGATGCCGATAATAACCAAAAGCACAAAGGCAATCCAGTGATCCACACTGGTAATCATCTGCTGAAACTGTGATCCCAGCAGATATCCGATGAAAGGCATCAGCGCCTGAAATCCGCCGAAATAAAGCCCTACACTGAGCCGATGGCGCATCCGAACCTTCGATACCGATAGTCCTTTGCAGATCGAAACCGCAAAGGCGTCCATAGAAAGCCCGACCGCAATCAGGAAAAGTTCCCACAGCTGCATGATATTCTCCCCTTTTTCTTTTAACTTAAATGTCAGTGATTTCAAGTTAACCTAATATTAGCGATTTCAAGAAAAATGAGACCTGCCGTGAAGCCTTTCACAGACCGGTCTCCCCCAGTGCAGGGCAATCCGCCCGCTCCCACTTCCGCCCATGGTGCCGGGGCGGTTTCCTATCTCTTGATATTTTACAAGAATACCATATATTTCCTGTTTTGTCAAGCATTTTCCGCCGCAATTAAGGTCATTTACGCCTGCGCTGCGCACAAAAAAGGAGGCTGCAAAACCTCCTTTTTATAAGTCCATGCCGGGCTCCTGTTATTAACTTTATGTTATCTCCGTTTTTGCTTTTTTGAAATAAAAAACTCTTATTTTTCACCTTTTCTTTTAGCCGGAACCCCGATATAGGTATCGGGGACAGAAATGTCTTTGACGACAACGGCGCCGGCACCGATCATACAATCGGCACATATCTTGGTCTCCTGTATCACGGTAGCGCCGGCGCCGACCCATGTCCGCTCGCCGATATGTACGGTTCCTGCCAGCTTGGTTCCCACCGAAATGTGCGAAAAGTCTGCAATGATATCATCATGCTCCACCGCGGCGTTGGTATTGATAATACAATGTCTGCCAATCTTGGCATTGGCATTGATAACCGCATTTGGCATCACTGCCGTTCCCTCGCCGATTACAGTTCCAACCTTAGAGATTACCGCCATCGGATGAATCGCTGTATACCATCTGACACCGTCCATTTGCTGCGCAAGACGGCATCTTACGTTTTGGTTCCCGATCGCAATGATAAAATAACAGTCGGGATAACGGATAAAATCTTCGTTTTTTCCAAGTACCGGAATTCCCAAAAATTCTGGAATAGCATCCGTTGTCAAAAACCCATACACGCGGTCTCCCGTGCTTTTTACAATGTCATATACCACCTTAGCGTGTCCGCCCGTTCCTACAATAATGACCTTCTTTTCCAACTTGTCTCACCGCCCTCGCCCACAATTTTCTACTCATGATTTTACTATTTTAACACAACCTATGGTTGTTGTCAATAACAAATAACTCGCGTTTTATTTTACTAAGAAAAGTTGTTAAACTTATCATTAGGCGGATCAATTCTGAATCCGCCGCACGGAGGACGGAATTATGATTAAAAACTTAAAAAAACTAAGACAGCTTGCAGGCGTTACCCAGCAGCAATTGGCAGAGCAACTGACCGTGAGCCAACAATCCGTCAATAAATACGAAAATCATAACGTAGAGCCGGATATTGCCACGCTGATTAAGATCGCCGACTTTTTCGAGGTGTCGCTGGACTATTTGGTCGGAAGAACCGAAATTCGGGAAATGGTAACCAAAAAGAGCATGTCGGATTTATCTGACCGAGAAACCCAGCTTTTGACCCTGTACGCGCCGCTGAATCAAAAGCAAAAAGACTGTGTGCTCACGGTCATTAAAAGCTACCAATAAACTTTTACGGCAAAACGTGCTCTGCACGTCCTGCCGCCTTTTCGACGCGCACAAAAAAGGAGGCTGCAAATTGCGTCCTCCTTTTTTATTGTCCGATTAGTCTCGGTTTTCCGTCTCTGCGAGCATGGTCTCCATCAATATGCCGTAGCCGCGCGTGGGATCGCTGACAAACACATGCGTAACGGCACCTGCCAGCTTGCCGTTCTGGATCAGCGGCGACCCCGACATTCCTTGCACAATTCCGCCGGTTCGATCCAAAAGCCGCGGATCCGTCACCTTGATTACCAGTCCTTTGGGATTTTTTTCGTCCTTGTTGATTTTTTGAATCTCCACAGAAAATGTCTCAATTTTTCCTTCTTCCACGTTTGCCAGAATTTCCGCTGCGCCTTCTTTCACTTCATCGCGCCTTGCAACAGGCATCGCATCCGTCACCGCGTCAAATGCCGCGCCGTCATCCAAAACGCCCTTTAACCCTGTTTCGGTGTTTGACACTACCGTTCCAAGCTTTTCCCGGTTTTCGCAAAAGACGCCGACCAATTCGCCTGGCTGCCCTCTGCCTCCTTTTTGCACCGACACAATTTGTGCGTTTAAGATTTCGCCGCATTTTACACGGACAGGATCGCCCTGTGCATCGTCCGCAATTCCGTGTCCCAAGGCGCCGAATTCACGCGTTTTCGGATCATAATAGGTCACCGTACCGATCCCGGAGGCCGCATCCTTGATCCAAACGCCGATTCGGTACTGACCGTCCGCACAAGAGAGCACCGGCGTCAGCGAAGATTCTCTCATCTCCTCGCCGTGCCGCACAAGAAGGGTCACAGTCTCTCCCTCCTGTTCCTTGATGGCTTCCTCAAATTCTCTGGCAGAGGCCACCGTCCGGCCATTCATTTCTTCAATGATGTCGCCGCTCATCAAACCAGCATCCCTGGCCGGCGCCGACTTTTTCCCGTCGTAACCCTCCACATCGGTGGTATCCACAATGGTTACACCTTTCATATCGAGTGTTACGCCCACGGTCTGTCCAACCGGAACTAGCTGTCTCTCCTCCGCGTAGCCGACGGTCTGACAAAGAAAAACAATCAAAACCAAAACGCCGCTTTTCATCCATCCAACGCCTTTTTTTTGTTTTTTCATAGGCAAACCTCACCGAGAGGAAGGGTTTCCTCTCAGTGCTAGTATCGGCATTTTTAAAATGATTTAGCCTGTTATTTTCTGAAAGACGGGGCGATTTTTGCAAATATCTTTATGTACCTTGTCCCATAAGCCGGCCTGAAAAGGCCGGCCGTAAGAACAAAACTCAGTCCTCGTTCTGATTCTGATTGTTATTCTTGTTCTGGTTCTGATTTTTGTTCTGATTCTGGTTGTTGTTCTGGTTTTGGTTTTGATTGTTGTTTTGATTTTTTGACATTTTCTGTCCCTCCTGAATCAAGTTTTCTTTTTTCACTTTCTCTTTGGTACACCCTTATTTTACACATTTTTAAAATTATTATACGGTTTTGATAGAAATTCCGGCTACTTTTCAAATTTTTTGAATAAAATAAAAACAGGAGGTGTATTCCATGCGATACCATCAGGCCACAACCGCCGTCAAAGACGGCGAGCATCTGCCATCGGCAGAATCTTTTTCAAAAACCGTACCGAGCGCCGTAAGCAGCGATCCGGCCGGCGTTGTGATTCCGCCCGGCTGCG
>CAVGTH010000022.1:14504-20703 GCA_963632045.1 Roseburia faecis
CGGCACTGCATCACTGCGGCGAAACCGTAACTACATACACGCCGGCCTCTTACCGCCCCTTTTCCCCCTCATCGGTTCCCGCTCCGCCCACGCCCCACGCCATGCACGGAAAAATCGGCGGCATCTCGGTGCCAAAAGAAGAAAGCGCCATTGCGCAAAGGAGCATGACGGAATATTTAAACCAGTTCCGCGGTGCGCAGCTATGCCTGGATCTTTGGATCGGCCGCGGTACGAAAATCAAAAAATGCGGTATTCTTTTTGATGTCGGCAAGGACTTTTTGGTGCTGCGCGACACAAACGGAAGCAAAATCACACTGATTGACTTAAAGCCGGTGCGTTACATCAATCTATACTGTAAGTAATCCATCGATATACCCGGATGAAAGATGCCGAAATTTTGCTTTTTCAGACCGGCTCCGATGACTCCCCCTCGGCCGCTTTACTTTTTTTTAAAATTGTGCTAAAATGGCGTCAGATTGTGGGTGATAGTGTGGAAATACCGGCTTTGATTGAAACATTGCTATGCCGCCTCGAATCTTCCGGATTCGCGGCTTTTGTTGTCGGCGGATGCGTGCGCGACAGTCTTTTGGGGTGCACACCGGCCGACTGGGATATCTGCACGGCCGCAAAGCCGCAAACGGTGATGCAGCTCTTCTCCGATTACACCGTAGTTCCCACCGGCATCAGGCACGGCACCGTCACGGTGATTCTGCCGGATATGCCGGTCGAAATCACGACCTTTCGGAGTGACGGCACCTATCGGGATTCCCGGCACCCGGACAGTGTCACCTTCTCTTCGGATATTTTGGAGGATTTAAAACGCAGAGACTTCACCGTCAACGCGATGGCGTATTCCAAAAAGCGCGGTTTGATTGACCCCTTTGACGGCCGGATCGATTTAAAAAAAGGAATTCTGCGCTGCGTCGGCCGCGCCGAGGAACGCTTTTTAGAGGACGCGCTGCGCATTCTCCGCGCACTGCGTTTTGCCGCGGTCTACGGCTTTTTGATCGAGCCGGAAACCGCTGCCGCCATTCACACCTGCCGCAAAACGCTTAGCCGCATTGCGGCAGAACGCACCCTTTCGGAACTGCAAAAGATGCTTTGCGGCGCGCATTTTGGCGATGTCTGCCTAAAATACCCGGATATTTTCGCGGTGCTTTTTCCGATGACAGACGACCCCGATTCTGCCAAAGAATATGGCGGATGGACAAGCTTTTCGCATATGCTGGGCACGCTGCCGCCCGATTTTCCGCTGCGGCTTGCCGGGCTTTTTTGTCTGCACCGCGGCCGCACTGAAGAAGACCGCCTCGCTGCCTGCCGCAAAACCTTATCGGATCTCAAATGCAGCAATGCGCTGCGGCGGCAGGTTCTGCCCCTTTTGGAAATGCAAAAAAAGCCGCTGTCGCAAGGGCTTGCTGCCGTGCGAACCCTGGTCGGCCAATACGGATTTGACACCGCCGACCGGCTTTTTACCCTTAAAAAGGGGATCGCCGGGTGCTGCAAAGATTCCGAAACCCTTGCAGCAGCAGAGGCTGCTGCCGCGCTGCTTGAAAAAATCAAACGTGAGAAACTCTGCTGCTCGATCCGCGAGCTCTCAATCAGCGGCCGTGATCTGATCCGCGCCGGCGCGGCGCCGGGGCCTTCAATCCAAAATCTTCTCTCGGCTGCACTCTCCGCCGTCATCGAAGATCGGGTGAAAAATGAAAAAAAAGCGCTGATGGATTTTCTTTTTTGTGAAATGCCCTTGCAATTTACCATGAAAAAAGGGAAGTTTATTGTGCTAGAAGGGCTGGACGGCTGCGGAAAATCCACCCAGCTTACGCGCCTTTGCGAAAACTTAAAGGCACGCGGACAAAAAGTGCATCTGACGGCAGAGCCGACCGACTATGAGACCGGCCGCTATCTGCGCCGGATTTTGTCGGATAGCCTTCAGAAAAATATGTATCTCCAGTCCGCCCTGTTTTTGGCGGATCGACTGGAACATATCACACATCCGGAATTTGGAATCCGCCGCTTTTTGAGCGAGGGAACCACCGTACTGTGCGACCGTTACTATTATTCTTCCTTTGCTTATCAGGGGACGGCGAGCGACATCGACTGGGTCATGGACATCAACCTTAAATGCAGGGAAATGCTAACGCCGGATCTTTGCATCTTTTTAGACGTCAATCCCGACACCTGCAAAAACCGCATCGATCAGGTGCGGGAAAAGCCGGAACTGTACGAGAAGGACGCCGCACTGATGCACCGGATCCGCAATAACTTTTTACAGGTACTGGACAAGCTGAAGGACAGGCAGAACATCGTCATCATCGATGCAAACCTCGGTCCGGATGAAGTAGAAAAGGAGATTTTAAAATATGTTTAAACGTTTATTTACCTCAGAATCCGTCACAGAGGGACATCCGGATAAAATTTCGGACTTGATCTCGGACGCCATTTTAGACGCGATCTTAGCAGAGGATCCCTCCGCCCGCGTTGCGTGCGAAGTTACGGTAACCACCGGCCTTGTGCTGGTCGTTGGCGAGATCAGCACCTCGACCTATGTTGACATGAAGCATCTGGTGAGAGAGACGATTCGTGAAATCGGCTATGACCGCGCCAAGTACGGATTTGACTGCGAAACCTGTGCCGTTTTGACCGCGATTGACGAACAGTCCGGCGATATCGCCATGGGCGTGGACGACAACGGTGACGGCATCGGCGCCGGCGACCAGGGTATGATGTTCGGCTTTGCCTGCGATGAAACCGAGGAATATATGCCGATGGCAATTTCGTTATCGCACAAGCTTTGCCGGCAGCTGACGAAGGTACGCAAGGACAAAACGCTGCCCTATCTCCGTCCCGACGGAAAGTCGCAGGTTACGGTAGAATACGATGAGGACGGCAATGTGAAGCGCGTTGACACGGTTGTCGTATCCACCCAGCATGACGAGGCCGTAGATATTAAGACCCTGCGCGAAGATATCAAGCGTGAGGTCATTCTGCCGGTGATTGACGCCGCCTTGCTGGACGAAGACACCAAGTATTACATTAACCCGACCGGCCGTTTTGTCATCGGCGGTCCGCAGGGGGATTCCGGCCATACCGGGCGTAAGATTATTGTCGACACCTACGGCGGCTACGCAAGCCACGGCGGCGGCGCCTTTTCGGGCAAGGATCCGACAAAGGTAGACCGCAGCGCCGCCTACGCCGCACGCTATGTTGCCAAAAATATTGTCGCGGCCGGCCTTGCAAGAAAATGCGAGGTACAGCTGGCCTATGCGATCGGCGTATCGCAGCCGGTTTCGGTACGGATCGACACCCGCGGCACCGGCACCATCCGCGATGAAGAACTGGCCGCGCGCGTCTTAAAGGTCTTTGATTTAAGTCCCGGCGGCATTATCCGCACGTTGGATCTGCGCCGGCCGATCTATAAGCAGACCGCCGCTTACGGCCACTTCGGCAGAAACGATCTGGATCTTCCGTGGGAACGGTTGGATCGCGTTGACGCTTTAAAAAATGCATAATAAAGGATGGGAAAAAGCGCGGTTTTCCGCGCTTTCTCTATCTTTCAAACGATAAAAAAGGAGTTGATTGCTTTGTCCTATGACGGCATGGTAACCCATTGCATCACAGACGAAATAAACCGCCTTTTGTCCGGCGCCAGAGTCGATAAGATTCATCAGCCCGAACGGGACGAAATCATTTTGCAGTTTCGCAGTACAAACGGCGTGCTGCGCCTGCTTTTGTCCGCAAGCGCGATGAATCCCCGTGTTCATCTGACGCATATCACCCGTGAAAATCCGATGACGCCGCCGATGTTTTGTATGTTGCTGCGCAAGCACCTTCAGGGCAGCGTCTTGCTTCGCTGCACGCAGCAGGGCTTTGACCGCATCCTGCGCCTTGACTTTGAAGGCAGAAATGAGATGGGCGATTTATGCGTCAAATCCCTGATCGTTGAAATCATGGGGCGGCACAGCAACATCATTCTGGTGGACGATACCGGGCGCATTATGGACAGCGCCAAGCACGTTGACTTTACCGTCAGCGCCGTGCGGCAGATTCTGCCGGGGCTTTCCTATGAGGCGCCGCCGGCGCAGGATAAAATCTCTATCGACAACTACACCCTGTTAGACTTTGTCACCGCATTGGATCACGCGCCGGAGGACACTCTGCTTGACAAATTTCTGCTCTCCTCCTTTATGGGACTCAGTCCGCTTTTAGCCAGAGAGATTGTCTACCGGTTTTGTCAAAACACCAAGGTGACGCGCGGCGAGGTTGACACCGCTGCATTCGCGACCGCCGCGGATACCGTCTTTCAGGATTTGTGCCAGAGCCGCTACCGGCCGACCCTGATCCTCTCCAAAGAGGATCAAAAGCCGATTGCCTTTTCCTGTATACGGCTTACGCAGTACGAAAACAGCGCCGCGGCGGAGACCGCCGATTCCATGAGTGAAATCATCGACACCTTTTTTGAAAAACGCGCCCAAAAGGAGCATATGCATCAGCGTGCGGCGGCACTGACCAAGCTGGTACACAATAACCTGGATCGCTGCGAGAAGAAACTGGCGCTGCACCTTGATAATCTCACACAGTCAAAGAACCGCGACACCTATAAAATCTACGGCGATCTGATTACGGCAAACCTTTACCGTATGCAAAACGGCGCAAAATCACTGGCGGCGGAAAACTACTTTTCCGAAAATCAGGAGACTGTCACCATTCCTCTGAAAGAGGGACTCAGTCCGTCCCAAAACGCGCAGCGGTACTATAAAATGTACACCAAGGCGAAAATGACAGAGCGTTATGCTACGGAACAGTCGGAGGACGCCAAAAAAGAAAAATACTATTTGGAATCGGTTCTCGATTCCATTGAAAAAGCCGAAACCCCGGCAGAGCTTTTGGAAATCAAAGGAGAACTCCAGGACGAAGGGTATCTTCCCAAGCCGTCCGCCAAAGCCAAAAAGGGACAAAAAAAATCCGAACCGCTGCGGTTTGTCTCAGCGGACGGCTACGAAATTCTGGTCGGGCGCAACAATAAACAGAACGATGAACTAACCATTCGCATGGCATATTCGACTGACATCTGGCTGCACACCAAAAACATTCCGGGTTCCCATACGATTATCCGCACCAACGGGCAGGGCACTGCGCCCGATGCCACCATTCTCCGTGCGGCGGAGCTTGCGGCCTATTACAGCAAGGCGCAAAATTCCTCTAAAGTCCCGGTCGATTACACAGTCGTAAAAAACGTCAAAAAGCCCAACGGTGCAAAGCCGGGCATGGTAATTTACGATCATTATAACACCGTATATATCGACCCGAAAGCCTAAAAAAAGATGCCCCGGCAGCCGCCGGGGCATCTTTTACTTCTGTTCCTTTTGCATTTCGCGTTCCATTTTTGAAAACGCGCAGCCGCAATAATCCTGGCGGTACAGGTGATAGATTTTGGACAGCACAATCGACCGCTGATATCCGCCGCGCTTTTTAAAATCGGACGGCAAATAGAAAACGCCGTATTCTTCCGCCTTGGCAGAGCCGATTTTGTTAATGAGCGGCGCATTTTTCAGCGGACTGATCGTCAGCGTGGTTGCAAAGCAGTCATAACCGCCTTTTTTTGCAGCCTCTGCTGTCTTGCCCAGCCGCAAGTCAAAGCAGTTCGTGCATCGGCGGCCGCCCTCGCGCTCCTGCTCCAGCCCTTTGGCTACCTGTAAAAATGCCGCCGCCTCCCAATCGCAGTCCGAAAAATCCACCGGATGCTTCCATGCGCCCTCCCGAATCAGGCGCTGCTGTTCTTCCTTGCGGTGCAGATATTCCTCTTCGGGAGAGATATTGGGGTTATAATAAAACACCGTAATCTTCAAATACTGACTTAAATATTCCAGCACATAGCTGCTGCACGGCGCGCAGCAGCTATGCAGCAGCAGATGCGGCACGCGCCCCTCCTGCTCTAATTTTTCGATCCATGCGTCCATTTGTTTCTGGACATTTTGTCTCTGTTCCATCCTATACTCCACACTTATGACCCAAGCACCTGGCCCATGTTTTTCGCAAAGCAGAGCGCAAGCCCCTCAGCCTGCCGTTTTGACAGCTGCTCTGTCCTTACCATAAAGTTCAGCTGATCCTGCATCCGTTCCATCACCACACGGTAAAACGGCTCCAGAACGCCAAGTTCCCGCGCCAGTTGCCACGGCGTTTTTCCGGCTGCAAGCTCGCG
>CAVGTH010000022.1:20813-21462 GCA_963632045.1 Roseburia faecis
GCGATAATACCAGCATTACGTCCCCGGCCTCGGTTGCATGCACTAAATTTTGATTCAGGTTCCGATTGGATTTCATCGTCATCCCCCTTTCATCCTCTGTTACTTATGTATATTCCTGCATTTGTCCTCTTATTTCTAACATTTTACTGTCCCTAGACTAACACATGATTATGAACAAAGCATGAACCGGGCATGAAATTCTCATAAATTTTTCTTGCCGCCTAAAATTGGGTGCGTCTACAACTCCTTTTTCTGATAGATACGGATCGAAAGCCACCACGAAATGCCGTAAAGCACTGCCGCGGCAACCGCCGCACTAAAGCCGCCGGCACCGGCAACATCCACAGACGCGGGAAGCTCGCTGCCGGAGAACATCATTCCAAAGGCACAGGCAACGCCCACCATAACCAGATAGATCACTCTTCCGCGCTCGGCGCCGAAACGGAACACCAGCGGCATGGCAACAGACGGCGCAAAAAGACTTAATACAACCGTACTGAGCAGTAAAGTACCAAACTTTGCCGCAGTAAAGCTGCCCTGCATCTCCATCTTCCCATAACTGCACAGCGCGGTAAGGAGCAGCATCAGCAAAATTGCCATCAGCCCCAGCAGGTATTTTTCACTGATGTACCGGCTCCTTGGGATCGGC
>CAVGTH010000022.1:21472-23040 GCA_963632045.1 Roseburia faecis
GGTATAAAGGGTCAGCGGCAGCATACTGATGATAAAACACGGATAGACCAAAAAGAAGTTTTGAAAATTTCCCTCGCCGGTCAGCGCACACGCCATAAAAACAACAATCAGCAAAAGATACGAACGGCAGTGCTTTAAAATCAACAGCATATCTTTATAAAGAAGTCCCGTCATTGTTTTCCTCTCCCTTCGCCATGGTAATAAACAGCTGCTCCAGATTGATCGGCGAAGCCTCCGCTCCCTGCGGCAATGCGTCCGCTCTTACGATTGCCTCACAGTCGTATTTGTTTTTCCGCACGCCGATCACGGCCTTGGCATCCAGCTTAGAAAGCGCCGCTGCATCGGTATGCAGCACGCGGTACTGTTCGTACAGGCGATCTTTTTCTTCGCATAAAAGCAGCCGCCCCTGATGAATAAACGCAATGTAGTCGCATATTTTTTCTAAATCGCTGACAATGTGCGAAGAGATCAGGACCGCGTGATCCGCCGATCGGGTAAAGTCGGAAAACAGGGTAAGCACCTCGTCACGCACCACCGGATCCAGGCCGCCGGTCGCCTCGTCTAAAATCAATAGCTTTGCCCCGTGCGACAGGGCAACCGCGATTCCAAGCTTCATTTTTGTCCCGCGTGAAAACTGTCCGAACGGTTTGTCCTTCGGGACATTCAGGCGCACCAGATAATCCCAAAACACGCCGCCGTCCCAGCGCCGATAGATCCGCCGCATCATCCGCTCGACCTGCTCCGCCTTCATACATTCTAAAATGCCCACCTCGTCCAAAACAACGCCGACATCCTCTTTCCACGCGGCATCGCGCTGCGGCTCCTTTCCCAGTACGGTGATGCTGCCGCTGTCTCTTCGCACCATGTCCAAAATCAATTTGATGGTCGTACTCTTTCCGGCTCCGTTTTCGCCCACAAGACCCATAATGCATCCGCACGGCAAGGCAAAGCTGATGTCCTTTAAAGAAAAGGACGGATAGCTTTTGCATACCTTTTTCAGTTCGATCGCATTCATTGATTTTCCTCCATTTCGTAGAAAAGCATTTTTGTCAGTTCATCCTTACTTAATTGACAAACCGCCGCAAGTTTTACGGCCTGCGCAAGGTGATCTTCCAGCTTTTTTAAATTTTCTTCCCGAATCCATTCCGTATCCTGCGGCGCGACAAAGCTTCCCTTTGCCGCCACCGTATACAAAAGCCCCTCCTTCTCCAGTTCTTCATAAGCGCGTTTGGTCGTAATCACGCTGATGCGCAAATCCTTTGCAAGACCGCGAATGGAGGGCAGCATCTCGTTGGCCTTCAGCGTGCCGTTTAAAATTTGCTCCTTTAGCTTTGTATAGATCTGGTCATAAATCGGAATCCCGCTTTTATTGTCAATCCATAATCGCACCCTGTCACCTCCGGTGTGTATACTGTATATAAGTAGTATACACAGTATATACAGTTTTGTCAAGTAATTTTGAAAATTTTTTCTTTTTTTGAAAAAAAGACTTGCTTTTTTTCTCATATGGTGCTATAATAAACGGGTTCGGTCAGATATGTGCCGCTAGCTCAGCTGGATAGAGCGTC
>CAVGTH010000023.1:0-5627 GCA_963632045.1 Roseburia faecis
CTTTTGTGCCACGCATACCCTGGACGATATGTGTGCCGACACCTGGAAATGGCAAACGCAGAACCCAAACGGGTATAAGGACTGAAAAACGCGGCGGCAGGGCGGAAGTCCTGCCGCTTATTTCCTGAATGCAACCGGGATTTGACAAGACGGATGATTTCGATTATAATAAAAAGGTTCCTATTTTTTTGCGGCCGCTAAGACTTCGCCGCATGGCATGGATGGAGGTTATCAAATGGAAAAAAAGATTACGCTGACTGCAGAGGGTTTAAAAAAGCTGGAGGACGAGCTGGAATATTTAAAAACCAAAAAGCGCAAAGAGGTTTCTGAAAAGATCAAGGTTGCGCTGGGATTCGGCGACCTGTCCGAGAACTCGGAATACGATGAGGCAAAGAACGAGCAGGCACAGGTGGAAATCCGTATCAATGAACTGGAGAACATGCTGAAAAACGTGACCGTGATCGACGCGGACGACATTGACCGCACCAAGGTCGGCATCGGCACCAAAGTACAGATTTTAGACGTGGAATTTGACGAGGCCGAGTGGTATACCATCGTTGGTTCTACCGAGGCAGACCCGACCAACGAGGAAGAAAAAACCATTTCAAACGAATGTCCCCTGTTTATGGCAATCAAAGGCAAGGGCGTGGGCGAGACCGCCATTGTAGAGACGCAGGACGGTCCGGTCAGCTACAAAATTCTTGCGATCGAATAAGCCCGAATAAGGAAGAGGAGAGTTATATGAGCGAACAAAATCAACAAAACGGCGCACCGACCGCCCCGGAGAAGGATTTGACCGAGGTTTTAAAGGTTCGCCGCGAGAAATTAGCCGCCCTTTTGGCGGATGGCGAAAATCCCTTTACCATTACCAAGTTTAACCGTCAAAACCACGCGGCTGAAATCACCGAAAACTATGAAAATTTTGAGGGAAAAACCGTTGTTTTGGCCGGCCGCCTTATGTCAAAGCGCGTTATGGGCAAGATGTCCTTTGCGGATTTGCAGGACGGCTCCGGCAAAATCCAGCTCTGCGTAAAACGGGATGAGTTGGGCGATGAGCCTTATAAAAAATATAAAAAGTTTGATATCGGCGACATTGTCGGCGTTACCGGTGAGGTGTTTACCACCCAGCGCGGTGAGATTTCGGTGCGGGCGTCCAAGGTTACCCTGCTCAGCAAGTCCCTGCGTCCCCTGCCGGAAAAATTCCACGGCCTCACCAACCCGGATTTGCGTTATCGGCAGCGCTATGTCGATTTAATCATGAACCCGGAGGTCAAAAAGACCTTCCGTCTGCGGAGCCAAATCGTGAACGCAATCCGCAACTATCTGGATTCCCGCGGGTATATGGAGGTCGAAACCCCCATTTTAAACACCATCGCCGGCGGCGCGGCAGCACGGCCGTTTATCACGCACCACAACACCTTAGACATTGACATGTATCTGCGTATCGCACCGGAACTTTATTTAAAACGTCTGGTGGTCGGCGGTTTTGAAAAGGTTTACGAAATGGGGCGGCTTTTCCGCAACGAGGGTATGGACGTCAAGCACAATCCGGAGTTTACCACGATTGAGCTGTATCAGGCCTATGCCAACTACAAAGATATGATGGATTTGACGGAGGATATGATCCGCACGGTTGCCAAAGAGGTTTTGGGCACCACCACCATCGTTTATCAGAGCGAAGAGATCGATCTGGGCAGTCCCTGGCAGCGGATTACCATGCAGGACGCCATCTTAAAGTATACCGGCGCTGACTTTAGAACCGTATCGACCGCAGCCGAGGCAAAGGCTTTGGCAGAGTCGGTCGGCATTGCCTTTGATGAAGAAAATGCCGACCTTTCCAAGGGCGAAATCATCAGCCTTGTCTTTGAAGAACGGGTCGAGGAGCAGCTGGTACAGCCGACCTTCATCATCGAATACCCGGTAGAAATTTCGCCGCTTGCCAAGCGCTATGCGGACAACCCCGACTTTACCGAGCGTTTTGAGGTGTTCATCACCCGCCGCGAATTCGGCAACGCGTTTTCGGAGTTAAACGATCCGATCGATCAGAAGGAGCGTTTCTTAAAGCAGGTAGAAAAGCGCGAAAAGGGCGACGATGAGGCCAGCATGATGGACGAAGATTACGTAAACGCTCTGGAATACGGACTTCCGCCCACCGGCGGTCTGGGCATCGGCATCGACCGTCTTGTAATGCTGCTGACCGACAGTTCCTCCATCCGCGACGTATTGCTCTTCCCGACAATGAAGCCGTTGGAGAATAAGTAA
Source organism: Roseburia faecis (assembly GCA_963632045.1). GTDB lineage: Bacteria > Bacillota > Clostridia > Monoglobales > Monoglobaceae > Ructibacterium. The sequence goes on from CAVGTH010000023.1 coordinate 2,263, forward strand.
TCAAAGAAATGTAGTGTTTATGCGGGTTTGCGGGTTTTGAGCAATCAAAAAACTACGCCACACTACGCCAATACTACGCCAATTTGTGCAGGAATTTGTGCATTGAAAGGTAACAACGCTTAATTAGAGCTGCAAATGTGATGTTTGCGGCTCTTTTTGTATATATCTATGATTTCGGAACGCTTTATTTCAAAATAATGCGTTCTTTTTTTATATGCAAAATTGCAAAGAAAGGAGGCATAACCTAATGTCGATACAATTTGAATACTTTTACGGCAGTCAAGCAGAGCAGTTTTCATTTTACCGTATTCCGAAAGTGCTTTTTAAGGACAAAACTTTCAGCAAAATAACAACAGATGCAAAAGTGCTTTACGGACTAATGCTTGACAGAATGAATTTATCTGTAAAAAACAGGTGGTTTGACGATGAAAACCGAGTGTATATTATATATACTGTTTCAGACATTATGGACGAGTTGGGCTGTGCAGAGCAAAAAGCAATTAAACTGTTATCCGAGCTGGATATAAAAAAGGGTATTGGCTTGATTGGGCGAAAGCGACAGGGACTTGGAAAACCAAATATCATTTATGTAAAAAACTTTGTATATCAGTCTACACCGCTGAATTGTGAAAATCACAATTCAAGAGTTGTGAATATCGAAAATCAAGAATTGCGAAAATCACAATTCAGTAATTGTGAAAATCAAAGTTCTGAAATTGTGAAAGACACAAATCAAGAATTGCGATTCTCACAAACAAATAATACTGATAATAACTATGATGTTGAAATAAAGTTTTTCAAGGGTGGGAGAAGAACAGTTATGAAAAAATTTTTGGCATATGTTTGCGCGGAGGGCGGCGCAAGCGCATTTGAGGATGTTCCGGCAGGTGCAGATTTTGCAAAAGCGGTTTCGTGGGCAGTTGACGCAGGCGTTACCGGCGGTACGGGCGAGACAACATTCTCGCCGGATATGATTTGTTCCCGCGGACAGATTGCTACATTTTTAAACCGGGCAGTGAATCAATAAGGAAAACCTTGCAAAGGATATGGCTGCGGCAAACAATGTGTTTAAGGGGATTTCGCTTGATTCCGATATTACCGCTGAAGGAATCCTTGCAATGGCACAGGCAGCCGTTACCCACGGCAGTCAGCTGGAACTCACCGGCGAGTTCACAAAGGTTGATTCGACCGAGACAAAAAAAGGTTCTGCAAAGTGTTTCATTAAGTTTACGTTAAACGGCGAAAGCGATACGCTGAAGGTTTATAACACCCTCAAGCTGCTTGAGGCCAAGACCGAGGAGCCTAAGAACGAGGACGTTGACAACAGCGAAAACACCGTAACCAAACCGGCGGCTGCAATTTCTTTTGAAGATGTTGCAGTGGATGCTTACTATGCAGACGCTGTAAAATGGGCGGTTGAAAAGGCAATTACCTTAGGTACCAGCGATACAACCTTCTCGCCGGATACGACCTGCACGAGAGCGCAGATCTTAACATTCCTGTGGCGTGCCGTAGGTTCTCCGAAAGCAGAGAGTGAAAATCCGTTTACGGATGTAACAAGCAATGATTACTACTATGACGCAGCAATCTGGGCATATGAGATGGATATGGTGGAAGGCAGTGCGTTTGAGGGCGATACGCCTTGTACGAGAGCCTCAACGGTTGTTTATCTCTGGAAAAATGCTTACGCACCGTATGTTGATGACATGGGAACCTTTGAGGATGTTGACGAAGATGCAGACTATAGCACGGCAGTAGCATGGGCTGTTAAAGAAGGGGTTACAAGCGGCGTTTCCGAGACGGAGTTTGCGCCCGACACCATTTGTTCAAGAGGACAGATCGTTACGTTCCTTAAAAGAGCGATTGACTAAAAAAGAAACAGAATATGCAGAAACGCACCGGAGACGGTGCGTTTCTTGTTTGGTTTTGTCGGTTCGCTTTGCTTAGCCCGGAAGCTGCTCGGACAGCGTCACTTCAACATTGACGGTCTGACCGCTTTCGTACTTATATACTTCCAGCTTTAAGATGTCGCCCGGCTTATGCTGATCCTTAATCTTATTCAGTTCCTCACCGGTGGTTACCTTCTCACCGTCTACCGCGGTAATAATATCGCCCTGCTGCAACCCGGCCTGTTTTGCAGAATCGCTGCTGACTGCCATAACCTGTACGCCCTGCGGCCAGGAGTAAGACTGCGACATATACTGGTTGACGTCACGGGTCGAGATACCGATGATCGGACGGCCTTTTACATATCCGTATTCCAGCAGATCGGAAATGACCGGATTTGCCTCGGAAATCGGGATGGCAAAGCCCATACCTTCAACGCCGGAGGTCGCAACCTTGACCGAGTTAATACCGATGACCTCACCGCGTGCATTGATCAGCGCACCGCCGGAGTTACCGGAGTTGATTGCGGCATCGGTCTGAATCAGGTTCATCGTCCGGTTTTCAATCGTAACGCTGCGGTTTACCGCACTGACAATACCCTGGGTCACACTGCCGAAGAATTCCAGTCCCATCGGGTTACCGATGGCTACGACACGCTCGCCGACTTCTACTGCCGTAGAATCGCCCAGCTTTGCGACCGTCAGTTCTTCCTTCGGTTCAATCTTAATCACGGCAAGGTCGGTCTGTGCGTCCGTGCCGACTACCTTTGCTTCATAATCCACGCCGGTGTTTAACGTCACCGTCACGCTGCTTGCGCCCTCAACCACGTGGTTATTGGTAACGATATAGCCGTCCGCGCTGAGAATAATACCGCTGCCCTGCGCGCTCGACTGTGTTGCGCCGCCAAAGATGCTCATCTGCCCCTGGGTGACGCTGGTAATACCAACGACTGCAGGGCCGACCGTCTTTGCAATCTCGGTGGTTGCCATCTCGGCGCCGGAATTTGCCGTCTCGCTGGCGCTGTAACTCTTACTATCATCGCCGCCGCGCAATGTGTCGACCAGTTCCTGCTTGGAAGCAACCTTGCTGTCGCCGGCGCCGTAGCTGCGTCCCAGCATAAACGCACCGCCAAACAGCGCCAGGTTCAATACGGTCAACGATACCATCGCTGCCACAAAACGCTTGCTTGTGTTCTTCTCCTTCTTCACATGCTCCGTATAAAGCGGCGGTTTGCTAACCACGCCGGGTACGGAATTCTGCGGCTGCGCACCGCCGGACAAATCGATCTTTACCGTGTTATGCGTCTCCTCCGGATATGGATCGGCCTGCACTTCTTTTTGGGTATCAAGACCTGCGTTCTGCCATGCCATCGGATCGGTCTCCGGTTTCGGATTCTCACCGCCTGTCATTGTGAAATCTAAATTTTTCCGTTCATCGTCATGAAAGTCTTGCATATCAATTCCTCCTTCAACTCTCTT
>CAVGTH010000023.1:5637-7701 GCA_963632045.1 Roseburia faecis
CTCTTAACATGTCTTTATTATAGACCACAGATATGACAATTTTATGAATAATTTGTAAAAGAAGCTTTAAAGTTCCTCCGGCGGATTCTCGATGGGTTCCGGGTACGGTTCTTCGCGCTTTTGCGGGGCTTTGCCGCGGTCAAGCGTAAAGGTAAACTCCGCAAATTTGCCCTCTTCACTGTTTACGGTGATGGTTTTTCCGTGGGCGCGGATAATACTTTTTACCAGGTATAAACCGATGCCCGTGCCGTCCTTGTTCATGCTGCGCGACTGATCCACCTTATAAAGCCGCTCAAAAATCATCTGCTGCTGCTCTTTCGGGATGCCGCAGCCGGTGTTGTGTACCGAAACGGAAACCTCCTGCATGTGGGGCTTAACCGTCACCGTGATTTCGCCGCCCTGATTGGTGAACTTGACGGCGTTATCCAAAAGGTTCGTCAGCACCCGTTTGATGCTGTCGGAATCCGCAAACACATAGCAGCTGTCCGTCTGGAAGTTTAAGACGACCTGAATCTGTTTTTCCTCCAGCCGCCGCTCCAGTCCGATGATGGTGAGCCGGATCGCCTCATTGATATCAAAGTGAGACTTCTTCATCACCATTTTATCCGACTGCATCCGGCTGATATCCAGGAAGGTGTTCACCAGACGGGAAAGCCGGGTCACCTCGTCATAGACAATTTTTAAATACTGTTTTTGCCTTTCCTTCGGGATGGTATCATCCAGCATACCGTAGACAAAACCGCTGATGGTCGTCATCGGCGTCCGCAGCTCATGCGAGACATCGGAGATAAACGCTTTGCGGATATCCTCCACCTTCTCCAATTCAAACGCCATGTTGTTAAAGGTCTGCGCCAGTTCTGCAATCTCGTCAATGTCCGACTCGGTCGCGATCTCTCCGACTCTGGCGTCTAAGTGCCCCTGGGCAAAGGCCTTGGCACTGTTACGGATATTATGGATCGGCATGGAAAAGCGCTTTGCAAGCATATACGAGAGCAAAAACGAAATCACAATCACGACAATCGCGGACGAGAGCAAAATCCGAAACAGCTCATGGTTCATCTTTTGCTGCTCCGGGATGGGGATGCTGATAAAGACCGCGCCGATGGCGTCTCCTCCGGCGCCCAGAACGGGAACCTGCAGGGTAAACATCGTCTCATTAAAGATGCCGCCCATCGTCCCGATGACCGAGTTGCGCTGTCCGGACAGCACGGTCTTGCAAAATTCATTGGGAATAAACGCCGGGACACTGCTTGTAAAGCCGCTGTCCGCGGTGTTCACCAGCACGCTGCCGCGCTCATCAACGACAATAATATGGCTCTGGGTGGTACGCGTAAAGCCGTTTAAGATGCTGCGCAGACTTTCCATACTGATATTATTCTGAATCAGCGCGACAATGGAATCGCCGTTCTTTCTGAGCGTCTCCTCGCTTTGGCGTGAGATATAATTGGTAACCAGCACGGTCTGCATCGAACCTAAGATCACAATGCAGACCAGTACCGATATGACATTGATAAAAAATATTCTGGAAAAAATGGTCTTTCCGAACAATGGACGCATTCCGTTAATCCTCCGTTTCGGCGCAGCGCTTACTCTACCTCAAACTTATAACCGACACCCCATACGGTCTTTAGATGCCAGTTACGGTTTTCTGACTCGATCTTTTCGCGGATGCGCTTGATATGCACGTCCACCGTCCGGGAATCGCCAAAAAATTCATAGCCCCAGATTTCGTCAAGCAGCTGGTCGCGCGTAAATACCTTATTGGTGTTTTTCGCGAGAAAATAGAGCAGTTCAAACTCCTTGGGCGGCATCTCGATCTTTTTATCGCCGAGGTAGATCTCGTACGTTGACTGGTTGATCGTAAGGCCGTCAAAGCGCAGTTCTTCTTCCTTATCCTCTTCCTCGTTATGCTGTGCCGTTGCCCGGCGAAGCACCGCCTTCATCCGCGCGATCAGTTCTTTCGGCTCAAACGGTTTTACGATATAATCATCCGCGCCGAGTTCCAGCCCCAGCACCTTATCAAAGGTCTCACCCTTTGCGGTCAGCATAATGATCGGCGTCTTA
>CAVGTH010000023.1:7900-16109 GCA_963632045.1 Roseburia faecis
ACGGTATATACTTTTGAAACAAGCCTGTTTGAGAGGAGCCTTCCTATGCCGACACCAGACACACCTTATCCCATTCCCTATCCGCCTTTTGATCCGCACCATTGCAGCCGTGCCGAAATCCGCGCGGCGCAGCACTTAAAAGAAGATTATGCACGTCTGTATACCGCATTAGAGCATGTAAAGATAGATTGGCAGGCAGCAGAAAGCGCCTTCAATCACCTCAGCGATCCGAAGGCAATGGACGTATGTATTTATCAGATTCAGGGCGCGCAGAGCCAGTACGAAAATCTGCTGCACCAGCTGCGCGCGGTGGAACTGCGGTTTCACAATCTGTCTGCATCAAAGCTGCAAAACGGCGACGCCGATGTTCAGGTAAAGCGCGAAAAGACACCAAAGCAGATAGGGAACCATCAGATAAAAGGCCACACGGTCCAGCCGATAAAATGAGCGCATGGTAAGTAAAATCAGCACAATCAAAATTCCCAAAAGGACTGCCGAGGCGCCGTAAAGCCGCAGCCCGAAAAACAAAAGCGGCCAGATAAAATTTGCCGTCAGCTGCATGGCAAACAGGCGCAGGGCAAGGCCGCGCTCCCCACTTTTTGGGGTGCGGAGAATCCGATACAGCGCAATCCCCATCAGAGCGTAAAGAACCGTCCACACCACACCGAAAACCCAGCCGGGCGGCGAAAGCGGCGGACGGGTCAGGGATTCGTACAAAGGCTTTTGCTGCGTGAGCAGCCCGGCCAGCGCCCCGGTGCCGAGCGTCACAAACAGACTAAACAGCAATTTTTTAAGGTGTACCGTTTGAAACATCGCGTTTGCCTCCTTATAAAATAGTGCAAGCATTGTCTTAGGCATTTTATGCAGACAATGCTTTTTCTATGTCGAAGCGCAAAAATCAACAAAAATCCTCAAAGAGAAATTGACAAATAAAAGGATGCATGCTAAACTGAGGAAAAATGAGGTTTAATAAAACCAATCAGAAAGGAAGTTGTGCATATGAAATTATTGGATTGCTTAAAGAATGAGAAGTTTTTGTGCTTTATCGGCGGAGCTGCCGCTGCGACCTACGGCGTAAAGGCTTTAAAGAGTGAAAAGACCCGCAAGGCTTGCGTTACCGGGCTTGCAAAGTGCATGAAGTTCCAGAAAGAGGCACAGGTTGCTCTTCAGAATATGAAGGAAGAGGCTGAGGATATCTGCCACGACGCAAAGTGTGAGGCAGAAAACGCATAAAATTCACATCATGTTTGTGAGGAAGTGATCCCTTTGAGGTACAAAATTGTTTATGATAAAGAAGGGAGAATCCGCGTCCGATGTGGCGCGGATGTCTTTTCTCTCTTTCAGGAGCAGGGCATCAAGAATCTTTTGTCCGCCAAAGACGGCATCAGCGCGGTCAAAGTCTCGCATATCAACGGCAGCATTTTAGTCCATTATCAAAACGGCATGCGCACGCAAGTTTTGCAGGCGATCGACAGCATCGACCCCAAATCGATTGCTCCTATGCCGCAAACGCCGATGCAGCAGACCGATGCCGAATTTAAACGGGATTTTATCAAAATCATCGGAAAGCGCGCCGCTGCAAAGCTGCTGCTTCCCTCCTTTTTAACCATGCCCTTTACCGTCATCAAGGCGATTCCCTTTATCAAGGAGGGGCTTTTGAGTCTGTCGCGCGGAAAGATTAACGTCTCGGTTTTAGACGCCGTATCAATTTCCGCCTCGATTTTGAGCGGTTCGCCGGGAACCGCCGCCTCAGTGATGACGCTTTTAAACATTTCGTCTCTGTTGGAGGGCTATACCCGAAAAAAGGCGCGTACTGCGCTTTCCAGCAGCCTGTCGCTTAACATTGACAAGGTATGGAAGGTAGAAAATGACGTTGCGGCAAAAGTGTCGCTTGCAAGCATTACGCAGGGTGACATTGTCCGCGTGCAGCAAGGCAGTATGATTCCGGTGGACGGCACGGTGCTGGCCGGCGATGCCGGCGTCAACGAATCCGCCATGACGGGCGAGGCAATGCCCTGTCATAAGCAAAGCGGCGCCACCGTCTATGCCGGCACGGTGATTGAGGACGGGGCGCTTGACATTACGGTAACCAAGCTGCCGGATGAGAGCCGCATCAACAAGGTGGTTGAGCTGATCGAAAACTCCGAGACCTTAAAATCCGGCGTTCAGACCAAGGCAGAATCTTTTGCTGACCGTTTGGTTCCCTTTAGTCTGCTCACCAGCGCGGTCACCTACGCCGTCACCGGGAATGTTGTCAAAGCGCTCTCGGTGCTGATGGTCGATTATTCCTGCGCGATCAAGTTATCCACACCGATTTGTGTGATTTCTGCCATGCGTGAGGCAACCGCCTACGACATTATGGTAAAAGGCGGCAGATTTTTAGAGAACTACGCACACGCCGACACCATGGTCTTTGACAAAACCGGCACCCTGACCATCTCCTGTCCGAATCTTGCCCGAGTGATTGCCTTTGGCGACTACACCGAGACGGAGATTTTGCGGACGGCCGCCTGCCTGGAAGAACATTTTCCGCACAGTGTCGCAAAAGCGATTGTCCGCGCCGCCGAGGAACAGGATTTAAAACACCAGGAGGAGCACGCCGAGGTGGAATATATCGTTGCCCACGGTATCGCGACAAAGCTGCACGGGAAAAAGGCGATCATCGGCAGCGCGCACTTTGTCTTTGACGATGAAAAAATCCCCGTGACAGACGCGCAAACGAAAGAAATCAAGGCTTTGGGCGAGCAATACTCTATGGTATATCTCGCGATCGGCGGTGCGCTTTGCGGCGTTTTGTGCATTGAGGATCCGGTACGGGAAAACGCTGCGGCGGTCATTGCCGCGTTAAAGCAAAAGGGAATCCGCAACATTATGATGATTACCGGCGACGGTGAATCCACTGCGAAATGCGTCTGCGAAAAACTGGGGATCCCCAAATACCACGCACGGGTACTGCCGGAGGATAAACTTGATATTGTGACGGCGCTGCAAAAGGAAGGGCACCGGGTGGTTATGGTCGGTGACGGAATCAACGATTCTCCGGCGCTGGCCGCCGCCGATGTTTCGGTTGCGATGAAGGATGCGTCCGACATCGCGCGGGAGGTCGCGGATATTGCGCTGCTCTCGGCCGATTTGGAGCGTCTGGTACTGCTCCGGGATTTAAGCGGCGCGTTGTTTGACCGCATCTATCGGAATTATCGGTTTATCTCGGTATTTAACAGCGGTCTGATTCTGCTCGGCATCGCCGGCATGATTTCTCCGGTCACCTCCGCACTGCTGCACAACGTCTCTACGCTTGGCATCTGCGCCGCCAGCATGCGGCAGCTTTTGCCCGGCGAAGCTGACAAATCATAATATTCCGAAGTTACGCCGATTCAGGCGGTTTTAGATAGCTGGGTTAGGCGCACGTGATTCTGCCCGATATATCCTGTGTGCCCGGACTTGACAAAAAAGTCAAAACTTGCTATACTGGCATGGAATTTGCAAATGACAGGGGACGGCGGAGTTATGGATAAAATGAAGCGGATCGTGGTGAAGGTGGGCACCTCCACACTAACTTACGAAACCGGGAAAATCAACTTAAAACGGCTGGAACAGCTGGTTCGGGTTCTTTCGGATCTGATGAATATGGGCATCGAGGTGGTCTTGGTTTCCAGCGGTGCGATCGGGGTCGGCGCAGGGAAGATCGGCCTGACACACAAGCCGGAGGACACCCGTGAAAAGCAGGCGCTTGCCGCCATCGGTCAGGCAAGCCTGGTTTCGATCTACGAAAAGTTTTTTAAAGAATACGGCTATAACACCGGCCAGGTTCTTTTAACAAAATTTGTCCTGGACGATGCCGAACGCTATACCAGTGCGAAAAACGCGTTTGAAACCATGATCGGCTATCGCACGATTCCGATCGTGAACGAAAATGACGTGATTTCCACCTATGAAATTGAGTTTGGCGACAACGATACGTTGTCCGCCTATGTGGCGAGACTGGTCGGCGCAGATCTTTTGGTGATTCTCTCCGATATTGACGGCTTTTATAACGGAAACCCGGAGAGCCCGGATTCCGAACTGATTCCGGTCATTGAGACGATTGATGACAAGGTACGCGCCTGTGCCGGCGGCGCCGGATCACGGCGCGGAACCGGCGGCATGCAAACCAAGTTAAATGCCGCCGAGCTGGTCGCTAAGGACGGCATTGACATGGTACTTGCAAACGGAAAATCGCCGAAGCTGCTCTATGACATCGTCAAGGGAGAGGCGGTCGGGACCCGCTTTTTAGGGAAAAAGAAGCTATGAAAAACGGCAGCCGCACGGCTGCCGTTTTTTCGTCTAAGACTTCTTCCATTCTATTTCGCCCGGCGTATAGCCGATGCCGCTGATGATCTGCCGTATCTCCCAGTCGGTATGTTTTTGTTTCATGCGAACCGTGACACACTGTCCGTTAGGATCCGCCTCTGCCCACATGCCTTCCCGGCTGTGAAACGCGTTTTCCACGCTCTTTTTACAATGGGCGCAATGCATTCCCGAAACGGCAATCTTTGCACAGTACGGATAGTGGGAAAGCTCCCGATCTGCCACCTTATACTCTACCGCATCGCCGCCGCTGCCGCAGCAGCCGCCGCTCAGCTTTTTCATATAGCTTTTGATGGCAATCACGGCAATCGCCACCAAAACAATTCCCAGTACGACTGTTCCCATGTTTATCACCCCTTGGTTAGTTGTATCTAACTACGGTGTCATCATACCACGAAACAACCGCTCTGTCAATCCCCGAAAAGCAAATTTTAGTCAAAAAGTGCCGACATTTTACTTTTTCAGACAGATTCGGATTAACTAAAAAATCATTGCGTTTTTACTTCGTCCCTGCCGTCCGCAAACAAGGAGACCGGCTGCTGACGGTCTACATCAATCAGCCCCAAGGTCGTGATTTTCAAATGCGGAATTACGGGCAGACTGACAAAGGCCATGGTCATAAAAGCCTCGACGTCCGGCGCGGCGCCCAATTGCAAAACACCCTCGCGCAGCGCCTCGTTCTGCGCTGCGATCTCTTCTGCCGGCAGATCGGACATCAGCCCTGCCACCGGGAGCGGCATTTTTGCGATGACGGTCCCGTCCTTTGCGACCACACAGCCGCCCTCGTGCCGCACCCAGTTTGCCGCAAACGCCATATCCTTTTCGTTTTCGCCGATGACAATGATGTTATGGGAATCATGCGAAACCGAGGAGGCGATCGCACCGCTTTTCAGTCCGATGCCCCGGATAAATCCAATCCCTTTATGCCCTGTATTTAAGTGCCGCTCCAGCACCGCAATTTTTAAAATATCGCGCGCAAGGTCAATCCCGTTACGGTGCGAAAAATCGATCTCCATCGTTTTGGCATGGGTAATCAGCTGCCCCTTTACCGTCTCAATCACCCGGCACGCCGCATGGCCTTTTGGTTCTATTTTAAAATCCTCTTCCAAAAAGACCGGCGTGTAGAACGAATTGCGCACCGCCTTTTGGAGGTCGCGCCGCACCCTCGGCATCGTAAACGGCAGCATCCGTCCTTGCTCCGCCGCCTTTTTGCCGCCGCAATACACCGTCCGAATCCGCATGGTTTTTAAATCCTCCAGCACCAGGATATCCGCCCGGTACCCCGGTGCAACCGCGCCGCGGCCGCGCAGTCCGAAATACTCCGCCGCCCACAGGGTTGCCATTCGAATCCCGGTAACCGGATCCTTTCCGGCCGCGGCGGCCATCCTTATGATATGATCGATATGACCGTTACGGAGCAGGTCGGCCGGGTGCTTGTCATCGGTCACCAAAAGGCAGCGATGCGCCCACTTTTCGTCAAAAAGCGGCAGGAGCGCCTCCAGATTTCTTGCGGCCGTTCCCTGGCGGATCATGATTCGCTGCCCTTTGCGGATCCGCTCCTGTGCCTCAAAAAGCGCTGCGCACTCGTGGTCGTCTCCAATGCCGGCAGCCAGATACGCGTCAAGCGGTTTGCCGTGCAGCATCGGCGCATGGCCGTTGATGACGCCGCCTACCTCTTTGGCATAGCGGATTTTCTGCATCAATGCTTCGTCACGGTGCACCACGCCCATATAATCCATGACCTCGCCAAGCCCCAGAACTCTGGGATGCGCATAAAATTCACGCAGCTCCGCCTCGCCGAGCCGCGCGCCCGACTCGTCAAACTTTGTCGCCGGCACACAGGATGGCAGCACAAAATACATCGTCAGCGGCAGTCCCTCGCTGGCCTCTAACATATAGCGAATGCCAAGCTGACCGCAGACGTTTGCGATCTCATGCGGATCCGCCACAACGGTGGTGGTGCCGTGCGGCACGCAAACCTTGGCGAACTCCGCCGGCAGCAGCATGGTGCTTTCGATATGGATATGTCCGTCAATCAGACCGGGACAGAGCCGGCATCCGTGCACGTCCTCGCACACATCCGCATCCTGCTCGCTGTAATCGCCGATTCCGACGATCGTTTCATCCTCAATCAGCACATTGGCCGTCTCAATCTCGCCGGTAAACACGTTGACGACACTGCCGCCTTTTAATAACATTTTCATCCTATCCGCCCCTTTCACCGACTTTTTTCTATTTTAGCATGTCGCCGAGATAACTGCAAGACTTTTTTCTTTAGCCGAAAGGATGGCTGAGCGGAAATTTAACAAGCATTGGGCGCATGTGTTCGATTCTCTTATGCCTTATCCGATTCTTACGGAAGGTTGACGAACCTTCCGCATTTGTGTATAATAACAGGGAAAGAATAAATAGAAACATCGTGCAGACATACAAGGCATATCGGGTTTGCCGCCCATATGCCAAGCCGAAAGAGAGGTATCTCTTATGCCCTTTTATAATTTTTTATCCTCAGTGCTCAGTTATATATTCACCTTTATCATATACCTGTTCATCTTCGGCGTGATTCGCCTGATCTATCTGGATATCCGAAAGATGAACCGTTTTGAAAACGAGTCCGTCAACGTCAGCGGTGCGGCGACGGCCAGCCTTCGGCCGCTGCACAATAAAAACAAAACGGAACTGAACCTGAAAAACCGCTACATGATTTACGATCATGCCGTCATTGGCCGGGACAAGGGCTGCGATATCGTCCTGCGCGAAAAATACATCTCTTTAAAGCATGTGGAAATCTGGTTTGAAAACGGAGAATGGTATTTAGAGGATTTGGGAAGCCGCAACGGAACCTGCGTCAACGGGCAGCGCATCGCCCGCCGTGTGATACTGGATCCGGAGGACGAGATTTCAATCGGCGGCATCTACTTTGTATTTGAGCTGTAACCGCAGCAGAAAGGACCGCTTTATGGGAAGATATAAAGGCGCCAACTATCGGTTTCCGGCCTATCTGCTGATGCTGATGCATTTGCTTGGCTTTGGACTTTTATATATCGGCAACCAAAACAACCGCAACATCCTCTATGTGGGTGCCGGTCTGCTTTTGTTGTTCATTTTAATTTACACCGTCATTATTTTAGCCAAAATGGGGGACAAGTTTATTGTCCTGATGGCATGCATGCTGATTACCATCGGCGTTTTGCTGCTGTGCCGCATTAAAATTGATTACGGCATCCGCCAAATTATGTGGGTGGCGCTGGGTGGCGTCGGTTTTTTTGCCGCCTATGTGATCTATTACAATATCCGATTCTGGAACCGGCTCTGGCTCTTTTATCTGCTGGCCGGCATCGGTCTCTTTCTTGCCACGCTGCTCTTTGGCACCAACATCAACGGCTCAAAAAACTGGATTGTCATTCACGGATTTTCGTTTCAGCCGTCCGAAATCACCAAAATTCTGTTCATCTTCTTTTTGTCCTGCTATTACGCAAAGTCCTGGACAAAGCCGTTTCTGCGCCTGTCTCCGAAATGGGTTACCTGGTGCGGCACCTACCTTTTTATCGGCTTTCTGGTTCTGCAGCGTGACTGGGGCAGCATCTTGGTCTTTTTCTTCATTTACATCTTTATGATCTATGTCTATGAAAAAAAGTTCGGCTTTCTCGCTTTTAACGTAGGCCTTGCCTCGGTGGTTGCCCTGCTCGGCTACAAATTTTTATACCACATCCAGGTACGGGTCAGCACCTGGCTCAACCCCTGGGCGGATATTTCCAATAAGGGCTATCAGATTACGCAGTCCCTCTTTGCCATCGCGTCGGGCGGATATTTCGGCCGCGGTCTCGGCAACGGCTCGCCGGGCTACATTCCGGAGGTACAC
>CAVGTH010000023.1:16119-22878 GCA_963632045.1 Roseburia faecis
TTGCGGCAGTGTGCGAGGAAATGGGCGTTTTCGGCGGCGCGGCCATTATCATTTTATTCTTTTTGATTGCCTACCGCTGCTTTAAAATTTCGATTACCGCCCGTGACCCCTTTGATAAGGCGGTGTCTTTGGGACTGACGCTGATGTTCTCTGTCCAGACCTTTATTATCGTCGGCGGCGTCATTAAAATGATACCGCTGACCGGTATCACACTGCCCTTTGTCAGCTACGGCGGCACCTCGATCGTGGTTAACTTTATCTCGCTCGGCATCATACAGGCCATCTCAAAAAAGGCCGAAAAAGGACAAGGAGGCGGCAGCGATGAATCCAAATAAACGCATGATCCGCGTGCTGATCGCGGTATGTCTGATGTTTTTGTCTCTGGTGACCTATCTTTTATACTTTAACATGTTTGAAGCCAAGAAGGTCGCAGCAAACCCCTATAACAAACGCCAGTGGGAGGACGAAAAATTTGTCAAGCGCGGCAACATCTATGACAGTGACGGCCTTTTGCTTGCCGAAACAGAGGTAAACGGCGATGAACGCATCCGCCGCTATCCAAAGGGAAAGCTATACAGTCACATTATCGGCTATTGTTCGCGCACCTATGGCAAGAGCCAGCTGGAGATGACCTACGACAAGCAGCTTTTGGGACAGGGCGACATCTCCATCAGCTTTAACGAGCTGCGCGCCGGTTATGATTTAAATCTCACCATCCAAAATTCGCTGCAGCAATACGCCTACGACCAGTTAAACGGGCGCAGCGGCGCGGTGGTCGCTCTTGAGCCGCGCACCGGCAAAATTTTGGCGATGGTAAGCTATCCGGATTTTGACCCCAACGCCGAACGCTTAGAGGCCGACTGGAACACCATTGTCGAGCGCAAGGATTCTCCGCTCTTGGCCAGAGCGACTCAGGGGCTCTATCCGCCGGGATCAACGTATAAAATTGCAACGGCCGCCGCCGCCTATGAAACCGGGCGCATCGCCGAAACCTTTCAGGACACGGGCAAGTTTGAGCAGGACGGGCTGCATGTCGATAACTATGGCAAGACGGCCTACGGCGAAATCGATTTAAAACGCGCCTTTGCGGTATCGAGCAACTTTGCCTTTTGTACCCTGGGCTATGAGATGGGCAGCGACAAGGTACTGGAAATGGCGGAGCGGTTTGGGATCAACAAAAGCATCGACTTTGATCTTGCCTCCAGCAAAAGTCAAATCCAGTATAAAAAGATGACAAATGCCGACGCCGCCCTGGTTTCGATCGGGCAGGGTCAGCTGCTGATGACGCCGCTGCACGTCGCAATGATGGGCGCGGCCGTTGCCAACGGCGGCACCATGATGAAGCCCTATGTGGTTGATTCGGTCACCACCTCCTCCGGGCTGACGCTCTCGCAGTCCAAGCCCTCGGTACTCTATGAGGTGCTGAGCACAGAATGTGCCGACTATCTCGGCGAACTGATGCAAAACGTTGTCGAAAACGGAACCGGCAAAAGCAGCCGGATCTCCGGCATCACCGTTGCCGGAAAAACCGGTACCGCAGAAAATGAGACCGACAAGGATCACGCCTGGTTTGTCGGCTATGCCCCGGCAGAAAATCCGCAGATTGCGGTTGCCGTATTGCTGGAATATGACGGCGGTGCCGGCGGCACCAACGCCGGACCGATCGCCAGAAACATCATCCGTAAATATCTGAGCGCAAAATAGATCGTACACCGCTAACATCAGGTTAGGCACACGAAGCCGTCTTGACAATTCCATATGGCCGTGTTATGATGACGTCACATACCAATTTAATTTGTTGATAAAATGGGGTGCAGCACACCGCTTTTGGTTTGCAGCCGCGTTTTATCAATCGGAGCAATAGCGATATGCGAAATCTTTCGCACCGCCGGCGAGTCGCCGGCGGCAACCAAAAAACGAATGCGAATGCGCCCACAGCGCAGACGTGCCGCACGCTATATAGAAACAGGCACAGCGCCGCTGTGCATCAATATAGCTTAGCGCCGCGCCATACACCTTTGTATTGCTCCGCGTGGGGAGGGACGCTTTTTATGATTATCTATCGGGAGCTTTCCTCCCTGGAACATGACTTAAATATCCCGGCGAAAACGCTTTATGCGGTCAGCAACCGGGTTACCTCGCATTACCGGCCCGTTTCTGTTCCCAAAAAAGACGGCACTATGCGCCGCCTTTTTGTGCCGGATGCGATCTTAAAACAGATCCAAAAAAGAATTTTAGAAGTGTTGCTTTTGCCGATGGAGATTTCGCCCTACGCCACCGCGTACCGCGACGGCGGAAGTCCGCGGCGCAACGCACTGCCGCATCTTGCGCCGCCCATGCTGCTCAAGCTGGACATTCATGCGTTTTTTGATTCGATTTTTTATCAGCAGGTCAAGGCGGCGGCTTTTCCGCCAGCCATTTATGCCGAACCGCTGCGCATTCTTTTGACCCTGCTTTGTTATCATAAGGACGCGCTGCCGCAAGGCGCCCCTACTTCTCCGGCTATCTCAAACCTTGTCATGCGCGATTTTGACAATCAGCTGGGGCTTTGGTGTCGCACGCGCGGCATCGTCTATACCCGTTACTGCGATGATCTTACCTTCTCCGGCAGCTTTGACAAGGACGAGGTAAAAACGTACGTACAAGGATTACTCCGTCAGCACGGTTTCTTCTTAAATCCCAAAAAGACCGTGTTTGCCCTGCCGCACAATCGGCAGTGCGTCACCGGCATTATCGTGAACCAAAAACCGCAGACGCCGCGCGATTTTCGCCGCGCACTGCTGCAAGAGGTGTACTATTGCAAAAAATACGGCGCCGCGGAGCATTGCCGCCGCCGCGGCATTTTGACGGACGAAGAAACGTACCTCCGCCGCCTTTTGGGGCAGGCGAGTTATGCCCTGTCCGTGCAGAAAGACGACAAAAAAATGCGCACCGCAAAGTCCGACCTTTTAGCGATGCTGCGCACAAAAAAATTCCGGATTCTTTCGCCAAAATGACAGATCCGGAAAGTCTTATAAAACAATTTGCACGTAAAACAATCAGCGAGGTGAATCCGCGATGCAAAACCCGTCCCTAACCTTCTTTTCTTTGATGCAAGGCAGAGAGAAAAACACCGCGGTGAAGCATCATGTCCACGACTGCTTTGAACTTGTTTTCTTCGATCAGGCAGACGGCGTACTTACCATGCACCAAGACAACTATCCGCTGCAGGACGGAACGCTCTATCTCGTCTATCCAAACACGCCGCACAGTGAAGTGCATTTTTCAAACGCCACCGTGTCCTTTTTAGGATTTCGCTGCCCGGATTTTCCGCGTCATGCAATCAAAGAGGCCGCCGAACTGCTTTTAAACAGCAAAAAATCCTGTACGGAAATCGCTGCGCTCTGCGGATTTTCAACCGGCTCCCAATTCTCTGCCATGTTTTTAAAAAAGTATCAAATGACGCCCAATCGATTCCGTCAATGCGGCACATCTTCTATTTTGTAAGTTTTTTTACCAAATCCTCAAACAATGCGTCACGCTGAATCTCGTTTACATAACAGATTGTCTTCGCGTCCGCGTCACAGGCATAGCTTTTTCGCATTCCATCCCCCGGCGAGATTGATTTTTTATTATAAAACGGTTCGGCATAAATGGCCTTTACGTTGATTTTTTCATCCGATTTGAGCATATAGGCAAGTGCAAACTGATCGTCAACCTCATTATAGGTATCGGTGTCCAGCACCGCATCAATCCGTCCCTTTGGCACACTTAAGTTACAAAGCAATTGAAATGGTTCCATCTTAAATTCCCCTCTCTTTTTGACTTTTCGTCAGTATAACATGTTTTTGCCAAAGATGCTATCATGTTTCGGTTCGATTTTTGCATCAATCGGCTGCGATTTTTATTTTACCGCAGGAACCCGATATGCCGGGTGATGAAAAAGTTATCACTCTTTTGCCTTGGTGCCGATCCGCAAACCGGCCGGACTCACTGACCGAAAATGTTTTCGATCCTCTTTTCAAAAAAGTGTTGACATTTGCTCCGGTTTTTGGTACAATGACCCCGATCGCTCGGAGGGCGCGTTGTTCACAAAGAAACAACAGCCGGATAAGGCGCAGACTGAAATGTCTGTTCCTTATCCGGCTTTTTCAATGTATGGGAGGTATCGAACATGGATCTTGTTCATGACAAAATTAAACCAATCTATTTAAAATATCTGGCCGCCGCTTTTGGCAGCGCCATGATTACATCCGTCTATTCTATCGTAGACACCGCGATGGTGGGGCAGTACCACGGTCCGGAGGGAACCGCGGCGCTGGCCGTCGTTGCGCCGGTATGGAATATCATATATAGTCTTGGGCTATTGATGGGTATCGGCGGCAGCGTTATTTTCAGTACAAAACGCGACATCGGAGGAAAAGACGGACACGAAAACCAATATTTTAGTGCATCCGTAATCGGTGCGGTTGTTCTGGCCGCTTTGGCATGGGTCGGCATACTGTGTTTTGAACGCCCCGTTCTGACATTTTTTGGTGCGGATAGCGCTTTGCTTACACTTGCGCAAAAATATATGCGTCCCATCAAGTATGTCTTTCCATTATTTTTATTTAACCAGATGCTCGCAGCCTTTTTGAGAAACGACAAAAATCCGGGGCTTGCAACATGCGGCGTATTGGCAGGCGGCATTTTTAATGTCTTTGGTGATTATTTCTTTGTGTTCACCTGCGACATGGGCATTTACGGCGCCGGGCTTGCAACCGCCATCGGTTCCGGCATTTCGTTTCTCGTGATGCTGACCCACTTTGTCAGCCGCAAAAACACACTCCGTCTGGCAAAACCGGAACGGCTTGCGAATAAGCTCCGCAAAATCTCCGTTACCGGCTTTTCCACCTTTTTTATTGATGTTGCAATGGGGATTCTGACCGTGTTGTTCAACCGTCAGATCATGAAGTATCTCGGCGCGAATGCACTGGCAATCTACGGCCCGATCATTCAGGTCAGCACCTTTGTGCAGTGCTGCGCATATAGTGTGGGTCAGGCCGCACAGCCGATGATTTCTACCAATTACGGTGCAAAAAATAGCGGACGTATCCGGGAAACACTCCGTCTGGCACTATGGACAACGACATTCTTCGGAATATTTTGGACGGCGCTCAGCATGGCGTGCCCCAATCTCTATATCCGTATTTTTATGAACCCCACGCCGGAAATTTTAAACATGGCACCGGCCATTATCCGAACCTATGCACTGTCATTTTTGCTGCTGCCTTTTAACATTTTTTCGACCTACTATTTCCAGGCAGTCATGAAACCAAAAGCCGCATTTGTCGTTTCGGTAGCCAGGGGGCTTCTCATCAGCGGTGTTTTGATTATAACCCTGCCGGCAGTCACCAACGCGGATTCGCTTTGGCTGGCCATGCCCCTCACCGAGCTGATTGTCGCCGTCTACGCCGCCTTTACAATCAAAAAGTGTGCCTAAAACTCGTATTCCATGCCGTCATAGGACACGAGAAAGCCCTCCCGCTCCGCGATTTTTACAAAATCGTCATAGACAACGTCCTTGGCATTGTGCGAAAAATGGTTCAGAATAAACACAGTGTTTTCGTCCGCAATTCCGTCCTACTCGATTATTCTCTTTCCTTACCCAATTCCCGGGTTTGACATCAATTTTGGCAGCAACACGAATCATATTAAATAATGGTATAAAACAACTCGCCTTTGCCAGCTATTTTTCCGGATGCCCCACCGTTTAAGATTCGTAATTCAATTCCATATCTCTAAGGCAACGTGCTGCAGCCGCCATGTTTTTTATACCGTCAAAAACGTTTTCCTGGTCTCTTCCGTGAAGATACTGATCTGCTTCCAGCGTCAAATAACCGTCGTAATTTACTTTTTTCAGCGCTGCCATGACTTTGCGAAAGTCAATCGACATCAAGAACGGTATCTGATGCGAATCATGTTTCAGATCGTTGTCATGTATGTGCAGCGCATAGAGTCTGTTTCCCAATGCATATATCATTTCTTCAGCCGATGTGCCGAGACCGTGCATCTCCGCGTGTCCGATATCAAGGCAAGCGCCGAAAAACACATCGTTTACTGCATCAAGATGCGCATTAAAGCTTTCCGGTGTGGCACACGCCGCAAATGCAGCCTCATCTTTTTCAGCGTCCCAGTTCCACATATTTTCGGTAGCAATTTTTATGCCGCATTCCTTAGCGAACGGCAACAGTTCTAAGAACATCTCCGCGTTTTCTTCCGGTTCTTTATGATTATCCGGATGAATGACGCATATATTACCACCCGCCTCAGCAGTGCACTCGATGGCACGTTTCAGGCACGAACGGACTTCCTTTACACAAACCGGGAAAGGGGCGTGCGACTGATTACAAACGATACCGTTATCAATTCCTATCCGCTTTAACCGTCTTGCAAAGGCAAGGTACTCTCTCGACGCAAGCGGGTGGGCGCTATTCATGACTTTTCTCGTGTTCCAGTCGTATTTTACCATTGAAAACATTGAGAAATCCCATGCGTCAAAGCCCGCTTTCGCAACGTACTCAACGGATTTTTCTTCGCCTATGATTTTAGAAGCAGAACCAATTTCAGTCGAAATTTTCATTTTTCATCTTCCCTCTTATTGCGCTTACCGTTTTGATATATCCATCATAAACTGAGATTTCATCTTGCCGTAACTATAACAAATATCTTTATGCATGTCAAGTTTTTCTTGAAAGTTTTATTAAAGCTTTATTAAGGCAGTATGCAATAGGATATGGA
>CAVGTH010000024.1:0-1554 GCA_963632045.1 Roseburia faecis
CGCCATACAGGATTGCACCAAACACAGAGCCTAAAAACACATCGCCGCAAATACCCGGAAGGTACGAAAACAATTGTACAAAGACCGTTGTAAGCAATGCCCCAATCAGCGAATTGAGTACAAACGACTTGCCCAAAAATCGCAGCGCCGCCGCAAGCAGCACCACGTTGATTACGGCGTAGGACAGACCCGGCGCAATACCGAGCGTATGAAATAAAATGGTCGAAAATCCTGAAACACCGCCGCTGACAATTTTGTTCGGTATGTAAAATCCGCTGACCGCAAAGCCTACCATCGCCGTTCCCAAGACAATGACTGCATATTTTTTTATCATCTTTTGCAATTTGATTTCCTCCGATCATCTGTACATCCCATATTTTGTCCGATAAAAATAGCGCAGCATTTTGTCTCTGCGCTATTTTTAAGATATTCCTATTCAACCAATTCTTCGATTTTTTCCTGCACTCAGCGATAAACAATCAATTCTCTTCCTGCCAGATATTCTGCCCGGATAAAGCAAAAATCATCCTTTACCACATCATCCATTGTCCCTATGGTAAGATTTTCCGTCACTGTATCATAGATATACACCTTACAGGTTCCCGTTCCAATTAAAGCGTAGTCATTGCCGTAGTTGACGGCAAGAATATGTTCATCCGAATCATATTGAAAAACAGTTCCGGACATAAAGGTCGCTGCATTGTAGATACCGTTGGTAAGAGAGCCCTTTCCCCTATCATCAACGATGTTCAGACGCCGCGCGATGGCGCCGATCCTTCCCTCCACATCAAAGGAGCACTGCACAATATCGCCCCGATGGATGGTGCCTAGCCCTGTTAAAACCTCGTCATCGGCAATGGGAATCGCAACAGTTTCATCGCCATACCATAGACTGAGTGCGTCCATCACTTCGCCCTCTGTATTAACAATGGTCTGCATTCCGTCACAAACCAACAGATTGCTCTGGTTATGGATTTGCAAAATCGCATCCATTCCCTCTATCACGGCCAGTTCACAAACGCCGGATTTGTTGGCATTGTACAAACTGACATTGGTATATCTGCGATTTGCCACCAAGCTTCCCGTGTTCATCACCGCAAAATCCTCGCGGTCACCGGGCTTGCCGTCCACAATCTCCGGCACGATGAATATTTTAGCGGAGCTCTTCAAAGAGGCCGAACCGTCAAAGGAACGGTTTTGGCTCCGATAGGTAGCCGCGCTGAAGGTTCTGGAGAGTCGGAACACTCCGTTTTGGGCTAAACCTTCCTCCTGATTGCTCCACGGCTGAAAATCGATTCCTGCCTTTTTGGCGAGATGAATGCTCTGGATCTTCGCGTCCTCGTTAACCAAATAGGCAATCAATTGCTGACAAGCGCCGCCCCCTGTAATCAGTTTTGCGGCATCCTGAACCGGCATACTTTCATCGTTTACCCGAACTCGGCTTGCGAGTTCCAGTTCCACCCAGCGGTTATTCTCAGTGAAAATCAGCGCCTTATAGGTATGCCCCATGGTTCCGATATCCTTCAGCCCGTTCAGGTATCCGTACACCAGATC
>CAVGTH010000024.1:1564-22835 GCA_963632045.1 Roseburia faecis
CCGGCACGGACTCATAATCCACAATCCGTCCGGTAAAGTCCAGATAAAAGGTGGCGTTTGTTCCAAGCATTTGATCCGGCTCCAGCCGGGAATCGATCCGAAAGGCCATGTCATCCACATAGACGTTATCGTCATCAATGCGGCTGAGCGTCCCGGTCACGGACTGATCGGAGACCTCCAGGTGCTTTTTATTCAGAATATGACCGGAAGACGCGGCATAAGAGATCACATCTCCCACCTTAATATCCGCAAAAGCGGCATCGGCGCCGTTCCGGCGAATCGTCACTTCATACTCCGTATCCTCCGGATTCAAAACAATTTCTTCTCCGCCCAGTGCATCGGTAATGGTATAATTCCACTGAGAAACCGACCTGACCCGCATTATCGCATAGCTGGTAACCAGCGCTACATCCGCGCCGCCGCTTTCATCGTTGTCTATCAGTACCACCTTGCCGCTATGAGGGGTCAAATTGCTTGCCGTAAGATTGGCTTGACCGCCGTTGAAAATCAGGGTGGCGTCGGCCGAAAGACGAGCCTCCCGCCGGCGTGTCCCGTCATTTTCATAGTAGACCAGGGTCTTGGCTGTGGTTTCCTTTTCGTCAATGTCATCCGCGTCCACCGTAATGATCCGGTTTCTGCCGGGCATCGCCGCCGCATAAATCAGGGTCTTATCCGCACCGACTTCTTTATAATAATACTCAATATAATAGCCCAGCAAGTTCTCTGTATCGGTATTTCCTACCCGAAAGGGCCGGTCGCCAATGGTAACCATATCCCTGTTATATTCGGGATCACCGTAGAGGGCAGTGAATCGGTTAGAATCCACCACGCCCTCTGCCCTGGTAAGGCCGAACACGCTGCTGAGCAGATTCTCGCCCTGCCCGGTGTACTGGATGAAATCACCGCTGTTCATGGTTCTGGAAGGACAAATATCCGCCTCCAGCGTATTGAGCAGCAAGGCAAACATCTGCTGCGGTGTCACACTGTCATCATTGCCGCCGATGGTTCCGCTATCCGTAATATCCAGGCGCATCGCCCTTGTGATATAGCCGGCAGGGAATCCGCCGTTTTGCTCGCAGTCCTCTCTCCAGCCAAGCGCGCAGACCAGCACCTTTAAGGCCTCTGCCCACGTGACATCGTCCTGAACCCGAACGCCGCCGCCATCCCCTTGAATCAGACCCAGCCGCTCGGCAACCACAATCTCCGGATAATACGCATCCGCAGGATCCAAATCCGCAAAGCGGCTCTCCCCCGGATGGTTGCCAAACTGCGAAGGGTCACTTCCTAACATTCTGATTACAAAGGAGAAAAATTCACCGCGGCTGA
Source organism: Roseburia faecis (assembly GCA_963632045.1). GTDB lineage: Bacteria > Bacillota > Clostridia > Monoglobales > Monoglobaceae > Ructibacterium. The sequence continues at coordinate 2,891 of CAVGTH010000024.1, forward strand.
CATAGGATTCATAGATAATGTCCTTATTGGCGATCAGTCCCAGCGCATCCAGCTTTTGATACTCTTGGGTACTGCTCAGATCCTCTTCCTGAATCCGCAGACTTCTTGCCGAAACAGGCACTGCGCCCAAAAGCATGACAACCGCCGCAAGCAGGGCGATCCATTTACGCATTCCATTCATCCGTGATTCCTCCCATCTCTCCACTGTAATAAACCTTCCATCACCTTGGCTGCCTGGGCGCGGCTTGCGTTCTCCAAAGGCGCAAAGGTGTGATCGCCCATGCCGGAAATCAGCGTCTCCTGATACATCCAGTCAACCGCGTCCGCCGCGTATGCACTGATTTGGCTTTGATCTTTAAATCCGGCGGACTGTGTCGCCTTCTTTTCCTGTTCTTCCGTCATTTCTACCGCGCGGAACACCATCACCGCCATGTCCTGACGGCTAATCTGCTGCCCGATACCAAAGCTGTCGCTGTCATCACCGTTGACAATTCCGGCCGCCCTCGCAGCGGCAAGATAAGGCTCGTACCAGGCATTCTTTACCGCATCGGCAAAGCCGCTCTCTTTGTTTACGAGGTCAATCCCAAGTCCGCATAGCAGCAGCTTCACAAATTCCTCACGGGTGATTGCGTCATTGGGTCGGAATTTTCCGTCGCCGTCTCCGCTAAGATATCCGCGCCCGGCAAGAGAAAGAATGCTGTCCCTTGCCCATGCGGCCTGATCCAGATCCGTAAAGGAAATTTCCTCCATTTCCGGCGTCTTGGACGGTGCCTCGGACGGCTGCGGCTCTTTTTCAACCGCTTGGATATAGCTGCCGCCAAGCGACCGGCCGCCGCCTCCGGAGCCGCCGGTTCGGTTGTTATTGCTATCACTGTTCGTCTTTAAACTGTCTTGATAGTCATCGATCGCCTGTCCAAAGGCAGTGCGCAAAGCGGCAAAGTCCGCAAAAGGCGTCCGCTTGACCAGATACCGGCAAACCTTGTTCCGCTCGGTACCGTTTAGCCCTTTGTAGTAACTCATATCCGCATGATCTTTCAGGAGCATCGCTTCCTGCTCGATAAGCAGTCCGCTCATGTCCGACCACGTGCTTTGATTGAGCGTTTCCAAGAGGTCATAGGCTTGATTCATGGTTTTGAGCAGTTCTTCAAAAGAGGCAATCGGCTTTTGCTCATACAAAGCCTCAAAGGCCGCCTGACAGAACGCTCCCTCTTTGATGTCCAGCTTATCCTGATAAGGAGTCAGTGCCGTTTTCACCGCGGAAACTGATGCCGCGCCATTTATCGATTCCAGAATCTGCACCTTGGTTTCCGGCTTAAAGTAGTAGAACACCTGTGCCATCGGCTGATTCAGCATTTGCCCGGTTAGGGTGAGCTTGTAGCCGCCCTCTGCCGTATCTGCCGCAAAGCCTGCGGCAAAGCTGCCGGCATTGTCACTGAGAATCGGGGCAGTCCAGATGAGTTCTCCTTGCCGCTCCACCCGAACGATCAGCAGCTGCTGTCCGGTCTTCGACAGCGTACCGGCAATCCGAACCGCGTTTTCGTTCACCTCAAACAGGGTGATCGCTGCATCGCTGTACTCAGCGGCCATGGTATCCATCTTTTTTGTTCCGTCTTCGCTCAGACAAATGGCTTCGCCGCCCAGCGGCACGCCGTTTGCACCCACCACATAGGCACAGTAGTGATCCACCGATTCGGTTGTGCTGATCCTGCTATCTACCGATACCGTCTGTCCGGCCGCAACCGTCGCCGGTTCTTCATTTACGCCCAGCATCGCTCCCTGTGCATCATAGGCAGCAATCACCACTGACGCCGTCTGCGTGGTATCGGAATTGCCAATCAGCTTAGCCCGTACGGCTGCCTGACCGCCGTCCGGGTTACTTACCCCCTCGGTATAGGTAAACTCGCCAAGCAATAGCGCCCCGGCAGCGGTATGAAAGCTGCCGCAAATCGGCTCTTTGGTGATAAGTCCGTTCTTTCCGGTCACGCCTGCCGGGATTTGGACGGTATAGTCCGTATCCGGCTCCAGCCTTTGGGTAAATGTGAGGATCAGTTTTGCGCCCCTGATTTCATAATCTACGCCGTCTACTGCCTGGCCGGCCGCGTTCTGCACCGTGAGACCCGGAAAAGCACTCTCATCCAGGCTGCTGTCAAAGGTCATCTCCAGCGTGCCGCCCTCTACCGGAAAGTTTCGATACCCCTCCGGCGGATACGCCGAAAGCAAACCCGGCGCAGACGCCAGCCGATAAGAAAGGTTGTCAATATAGACATAAGTATCTGCTATATTCCATGGCGTATTTATCCCTGTCGACAGGCAGTACTGCCCAAACGTGTCATTCATTGCCGCCGCGCCTACCTGCACGCCGTCAATGCAGACTTGCACCTCTCTCTTTGTATAATCCAAAAAGGCCTCCAGCCGATACCAGGTCATTGGCTGATAGCTGCCACAGGAGACTCCCATAAAGCTGATACTTCCGTCATCTGAAAAACTCAGCAGTTGAACTGTGCCGCGGCTTGTTACGGACTGATGCGTATTTACGATAAAGTTTACCTTTGCATAATCGCCAAGCATCATATCCATCGCCATACGGACGCGCTGCACCCTATCAAAAGCAGCCCCATCCAGCATTGCGGATGTATAGTTCTTGTTTACCTTGTTATAGTTAATGCGCAGATAATAGTCTGTTCTTCCGGTTTTTCCCATGGTCGGCGCTCCGGCAACCTGACCGTGTTCTTCTGGGTTCACCGGCGACACACCGCACCAAAGATTTCTAACATCGCCGTCAGCCTTCCAGCTAAGATCTCCGTTATTTAGGCCGGGACCGTTTTCAAAATCGGTTTCAAAGAGAACTTCGCCGTAACCACCCGCATCTGCATATGACGTCAAAGGAATCATCGCTGCAATAACCAGCACGGCCATTGCAGTCAAAGCGGAAGTCGTTTTACGCAAAATAAAATTCATTGTTTCTCTCCCTTCTGTATTTCAGGTTGGACAATTCGAAAGCCGAATTCCACCGGCCGGCATTTTTGACGAAGGCAGCACCATTCAGCCGTAACGGATCAATGCTAGTTCTGTCTCTAAATGCCCATATACCGAAATTTAAGTTCTCTACGGCAGCGGCATTCCGGAAAGAGGAATCAGCTGATCCATCTGCCACCAGAATACCCGCTCCGCCGTTTTCGTTTCTTCGCCCCTGATTTCCATCAGATGATAGGTCGCATCATCTCCGCGGCTGATCCGCAGTCCTTTCAGGAGCGTACCGCCGGAATCGTACCGCGCAAGCACCATGTCCACCGCCCTTGCAGGAAAGCACGCCAGCTTACAGATATCCGGCGCCTGCCAAAGGCGGTTCAGCCGCGGCGTATAGGTACAGTTTGCAAGCCGCAGTACATAGTTGTCAATCTCTACATAGTCGTCCTCACAGTCCGCGTGTGTAACGCCGCTAAACTGAAAATACACCGTAAAGCAATAAAGGCTCGGCGCCGCCCCGGTCGGCAGCGGCTGCCGCTCTATGATGTTTCGTCCGTTGACGCAAAGGGTGTAGGTTTGGGTCTCAAAATCCATGTATAGCCGAAAGTTGTACCATTTCATAGGCTCATAGGCAATGACATTGGCAGCAGCTTTTTCTCCGTTTTTGTTACCTGTATAAAACTTCACATATCCCTGCGGATCAAAGTGAGCCAGACTTACGACTAAACGGCTGTTGTCGGCCTTTTTATCGACATAATTGAGATCACCGTTTACCCAGTCGCTAAACATCAGATCAACGCTGAAAAATACATGCTTCATCTCCGCCAGCTTTTCGGGATCAATCACCATCTGATCCCCGCTAGGATCATTTTCTCCCACCATACTGCTATGGTTTGATCGAAAGAACCCATCGATAACCTTTCCGGTATCGTCCGTCTGATAAAGACGAATGACCCTGCCATGCGTTTCGGCGTTCTGTCTTGCGTCTCTCCATTCGACTCTTCCTTTGTAAATAAAGCTGCCCATACCGGTATAATCAAATGCCGGCATCCCTTCCGAAAAGTCGTTTTCTGCCACAATTCTTTCGGTGACAAAGGCTCTGGCAGTCATCGGCGCCGCATGATATCGCATATTGTCGATGTACAGCCGTTCCGCGCTGCCGGAGGTATCCTGCGGATCCAGCCGGGTCATCAGAGACAGTGCCATGATCCCGGTTTTGCCGTCACTGTAAAAGGGAACGTCCTCTCCGATACAGGTTTCGCCGAGATAGGCAGTGTAGGTACCGCCGATAAAATCCAGATAAAAGGTCAGATGATACCAGCGGTTTGCCGCAAAGGAGACTCTTTTTCCCGGCGCGTTCGGCAGGGTAATGCTTCCGTTCTTAAAGTCGATCAGCGAAACGAACGGCCGCTGACCGTGTCCCTGCACGTTCTCACAGTCATAGTCCAAAAAGCCTACATTCCCGGAAAGGGCGGCGGACGACCAGAGAATATCCTCCTCCAGTTTTACCTCCAAAAATTTTCGGCGGAGATCCTCGGACGGATTCTTTGACGCGTCATAATCCGGGTCAATCACGGCATATCGCAGACCGAGAAAATTGTCACTCTCCCCATCGGGAATGGACGGAACCTCCGCTGCCATACAGTGATTCTGTGAACCGACGGCACCCGTCGGGCCGCGAACAGCTCGTACGGCATGCTGCCCGGCAGACGTCTCGTCCATGCAGTCAAAAATTCCGATTCCGCTGCTGCCGGCGGGTAGGGACTGATTTTCAGGCAGCCCCTCAAAGTCCGCCTCGGCGATCAGCCTGGTGTACCCGTTAACGCCGTTAACGCTGAACGGCTCCTCTGCCGATACCAAAGTGCCGCACAGGGTAATCCCCAACGCCGCACAGGCGGCCAGCTTGATGAAATTGTTCCGTTTCTTCCACATATTCTGTCCTTTCGCTCTCTGACAAACCGGCACTGAATTCCGCCGCCGCAAAAGGGCGGCAAAAACTTTGCCCATTACTTAGACGGCAGTGCAGGCAGTGACGGGAGACCGTCTACGGGCGTTAGTGTATCACTCTGCCACCAGAATAACCGTTCATTGGCACCCTCGCCGCCGTCAATCTCCATGATGCGCAGATCGCCTTTGCTGCCCTGACTGATTTCGCAATTTTCAAGGACTTTTCCGTCGCTGTTATACCGGGCATAAATCATATCCGCACTCGTATCTGCCGCATAAGCCAGATAAGAGCCGTCCTCTTTAAACTGTGCACGGTTCAGCTTGGGCGTTGCCGTGCTTTTTACCATCTCGATTTTGTAGTTATCGATTTCTACGTACGGAAGATCGGACGTGCCGTTGCCCCAATTTGCAAATTGGAAGTAGACATAAACAAGATAACTGATATTCTCATCCGGCAAAGCCGCATTCTCTACGATGACATCACCGTCAATCTTTGCGGTATAAGTCCTAGCAGTCAAATCAAAATACAAATCAAAGGTATACCACCGGCCCGGCTGATAGTAAACGATCTGATTCGGCGTGTAGATGACGCGCCCATCGTTGCGAAATGTTGCCAGGGCAGTTCCTATCTTTCGTCCCTTTTCCACACTGTCATAATAACCATATTTAAGATATCCCGTAAAATACTTGCTAAAGTACAGCTCCATGCTTACATGCACCTTTTGCATTGCGGCAAGGGCATCACCGCTATAATCTGTATTATCCCACATATTTTCGCTGCCGGTTAGTAGTCCCGGGGTTGGCCGCACATACGCTTCACTACCGTTGTCCGCATATGCATTCACCCTTAAAACTGTACCGTGTGTTTGAGAATCCACGGTAGCAGCCGGAAAAGAAGTATTAGCATTCACCGTAAAATTATCAGTCGTATATTTCGTATTAGCAAAGTCATAATTAAACGCCGTTCGCGTTACGGTATCCGTTCTGTCCTCCATGGATAGGGCGCGATAACGGATATTATCCACATAAACCGACCGTATATTGTCCGTTGTGCTGATGCTCTGTGCATTGAGATAGGTCGTAAAGCTCAGCGGCATAATGCCCGGTTTCCCGTCAGGCCAGCATCTTACGTTTTCCGTTATCAGCGTATCGTCCAGATAGAAGCTGAACCTGCCGGTCGCACTGTTCACATAAAAGGTCAGATGATACCAGCGGTTCGCCTCATAGGTTGCCGTTCTCGCGTTTGGTTCATCCGTCGTATCAAACGGAACCGTAATCGTACCATTTCCAAATTTCATCAACTGTGCGCTGGCTCTTGCGCCGCGCCCATTAACGTTCTCATTATCATAATTGACATAACTGATAACCCCCGTGATATCAGTACTTGTCCAAAGAATATCCTGCTCATACTTTACCAGTTGATGTTTTTTGGCAAAGTCAGCAGTCGGATTGCTTGTTCCATTATATGCCGGATCGATGGCTATATACTGAAGGCGAAGATAGTTGCTACCGCCATTGCTCGGGTACGAATCCAATCTTGCCACCATATTATGGTTTTCGGCGCCGGTCGCATTGCTCGGATCTGTAACCGCCTTTACGGGATTGCTTGCATACACGCCTCCCCAGGCCTTTTGCGGATACATAAACATTACGGTTTTTGTCATGCCGTCGCTACCGCCATTGGGAAGTTCTGCTCCATTGGTATACCCTTCAAAATCCACCTCTGCAATCAGCCTGTCATAGCCGTTTGTATCGCTTACATCAAACGCCGCCATGGCGGAATTTCCGCATAAAAGCAGACTCATCGCTGCGGCCATCCCTATCACACGTGAAAATCTTGACCTTATTTTTTTCATTGCTATCACCCTTTCATTTCACTTTTTTTCATTGTATTTTCCCGTTGGCGTCTCCGGGTCGGGGTTACCGGCCCGGAGGATAACGCTGCCTAACGCAGCTTGGCGCTAAGCGTCTTTCCGGACAGGCCGAAGTTAATCTCTAAAACGGTGGAGTCAGCTCTGGTTTCCGCCTTAATGCCGGAATCCGCACTGACTAGCGTCAAAGGACGGTTGACGGTCAGCGTGACCGATTCATCCTCAATGGACATCCCGTTGTTGCAGTCCGCCGCCTGAAGGCTGTCAATCATTTTAGAACCGTGGCTCATACTCGGATCGGATACGGCGATTTGAATTCCCTCCGCCGTTTCTTTCACCATAACCACCATGGGTATGCTTGCTGTAAAGCCGTGAAAGGTTCCTGCCTGCCAGAATACCATGCCGGTTACATTGGTATTCTTTTCCCGGACTGCCTGAATCGCAGCCGTGTTACTCAAAACAGTAATATCCGGATTTGCCGCATAGGCCGCCGTCTCTTCTGCCGTCCGGTTGGGCAGCAGGGTATAGGCATAGGCGGCGTCTTTCGGGTTCTTGCCGTGACTGAAGAAAAGTTCCAGATAAGGATTGCTCTTGTTCTCCTTATACGCGGTCAGCGTTCCGCCCTGCGGGAAGTAGTATCCGGCATAGCCCTCAAGATTTGCCCAAGATGCATTTTCAAACGTCTGATCAATACCAGCCGCCGTGTTTTCCAGCACGCTGCCATTCACCGTGACCTTCTCTAACCCGTAGATGCGGCCGTTATCCGACTCGTTTTGCAGCCAAATCCGCCCGTCCGGCTGCGGCGCATAAACCTTAAACTCGGTGATACTGTTCCATGCACTGTTACTGCGTCCGGCACCCACAAATCGGATGTACTTAGCGTTAACGCCCTTGCAGTCATAGGCCTCCAGCGCCTCGGTCGTACCGCTGGCGCGGCCGTCAAAGACCTGCTGCCAGTTTTCGCCGTCCTCAGAAAGTTCCAGCTTAAAGATGGCCTGCTTGCCGTCGGTGCCGCCAAACATCGCGATACCGACATAGCCAATGGGCTTTACTTCATCCAGTGTCAGTTCCAGCCATGCATTGCTTCTGCCCTCATAGGACCAACGGGTTGTCGAGTCATCGTCTATGACGTTTTCCGGGACATTTCCGTCGTCACCCACTGCGCTGACGGCAGTCACCTTGTATGCAACCGGGCCCTCGTTTGTAACCTGTGCGCCAACTCCCGTCATTGCATGGTTTTCGACCGTGGTCTGCACCTCAAAGCCGGTGGTAGAATGGATGCCGGCGCCCAGGGCAACCACCTCATCATCAAACATGAACCAGGATTTCTTTGCTTTTAAGTCATTGTTGTGCAGATCAAAGTCACCGCCATCGCCATAATCGGTTTTTGTGGGTGCCTTATCATTATGAAAAGCTTCAAAGTCCATGGCTGCCGTCACATACTGATTGTCCATCTCAGCGCCGCCGACAAAGGTGGGCGGAGTGAGATAGGGGTCACTGTAGCTTGCCGCAAGTCTTGGCTGAACGTCCTCGGTCGTACCGGGGACACGGTACGGGTTGGACTGGCTCCAGAAGTTGGCGGCAAAGGGATCGGTCGTATCCGCCGTATTATAGAGCAGCACGCCGCCGTCACCCTGATACCAGCCGGTCTTGTTTACATCGTTGATACACTCATAATTACCGATACGGTTTGAGCTCATATGAATCCCGACCGTATAATCGGCGCGGTGCCACACCACAGTGTCTCCGTGATAGTACACATGGCCATAGTTTCTCTCCGCCACCTCGATCTCCTCATCCATGACCTGTGCCAGTTCCGCAATCTGGGCAACCGACATCTGGCTAACCAGCTTTTGAATGTTTTTATCATCCACATGACGGTGGATAAATTCTTTAAGCCGCCGATCGTCATCGTCGGAGAAGGAACCCAAAAGATCCACCGCCGAAACAATCACCATTCTGCCGTTTTCGGCGCCGGCGCCCGGCGCCCGTCCGTTGCCCCACGCCATAATGTTCCCGTGGTACATCTGGGGATCGAAGGTGTTGTAAATCCAAAGCGCCTGATTGTACTTATACATGCTGTTTACTTCAAACTTGGTGCCTGCAAGAACGGAGGCCGTTGTAATCAGGCGGTCACACAGGCAGCCTGCGCCGTACATACCCACCAGCGGATAGACCCCGTGATTTAAATAGGTAAAGTCGTCATAGACTCCCTCGCCGGACGTAGTAGGACGCAGAATCCGCTCAAAGTCCTCCATGCACTCCTGCATGAGATCGGGATCCTCCTGGAGCGCCGCCGACAGGGTGACGACCTGCACACGGGACTGCGCCTCTGCAAGATTTTTGGTTTGGCGCATATGGGTGCGCACATACTCCCACATCTCGGTATGGCGGCTAATCATCTCACCGCTGATCTCGTTTTCTAAAATCAGCAAGGATGGCAGCAGCTTCATCGGCACATTGATGTACCAGTCCCACCAGTTATAGGCAAACACGTCTCTCCAGCCGTGACCCTCCATCTCATCCGGACCGTACAGATTGTCCCGCAGCCATTCCAGCGCATACAAAATGTCCTGCTTGAGCTTTTTGTTGTGATATAGCTTGGTGCCATAGGTTCCGTATGCCAGCGTCATGTTATACATATGCGCAAACTGCGTTCCCATGTCCGCCGAGGCAGTTATGGGCGTTGTACCAAACAGAACCGCCGCATCCTTATCCTTATTCATGAGATCCCATGAATTTTGTCCCTTCGCGTTAACATCGTTGATTTTTTGTGCGATGTACTCGTTGGACAGATCGTTGATCTGTTCACTGCCCACCAGGCGTTCCCGCCACTTATTCTTTAATTCCACAAAATCCTCGTGGGTCACAGTATCGGGATCAAAAGGAACATTTGCAATCATAAAAGAACCAACCTCTGTTAAATGCGTTGCTGCTGCTAATTTTTGTATGGTTTCGTCATCGACGAAAACCGTGAGGTCGCCAAAGGTGCCCGTCTTCTTTCCCAGCGCGGCGCCGACCGCCTCAGCCGGGACATAAACCGTCTCGCCCTCTATAAAGGGCGATTGCGGCAGCTGTGCCGCACTTCCGTCTATGACGCAAGCCGCCTCGCCGATGTTCACCGTGACTGTGTGATCTTTAAGGCGCAGGGTACGGCTGTTTCCGTCCCCCGAAATTTCAGCGCCAAGGCCTGTCGCAAAGGCCGTATCCGGTACCATCACCGTGCCGTCAAGCACCGTTGTCCGCACCGCAGAATCGGCACTATTTAGCGGCACAACCTTACCGCCGGCAAACATATTCCCCGAAAAGGTATACAGTGCCATGCCGTCTCCCATCGCGCTGACGAATGCCGATTGGAGCGCAGCGCTATATCCGGAATGGCTTGTGTCTTCTCCCGGGTTCTCACCATCTCCCACATAGGCCAGAATAGAATCAAAGTACAAATCCGACTCTGCATTCGGCGTTGCGCTCCAGCCGTTAGCCGAAAAAAGGATGTTGTTGACCTTTGCCCAGCTGGCGTTGTTGTAGAGTTTGAAGTCCTCCAGATTAATATCAAAGGTTTTCCAGCCCTCCCAGTCAATCGTAAACGGATAGCTGTGATATGAGCTGGCCGTCCCCGGCGAGGGAACATAATCGCTGTAAATAACCATGGTGATCTTTGCCTCAGTCGCCTTTGCGGAGTAGATCTTCATCTGAAGCGTCTCATAGCTGCTCCAGTCTCTCGGCACCTTATTGAGTCGCATTTCTCCTTTTTTGGTATGTTCATTCCAGCGCCCGGTATACATCGCATCGCCGGTAATCTTGGTCGACGGTACCAAATTGGTTGCCGATGTAATGCTGGTCAGCTGATTCATATCTGCAATCATGACCGTGCCGCCCTCCTCACCGCCGCTTTGATAACCGTCCCACGCCGCAAACCCGGTCATGGACGTGATCGGTATACACAGGCAGAGAACAATCGCTGCCAGTCTTTTGAAACGGCGCTTTTCTCTCTTCAATTTACCTCGCCTCCTTGCTCCGTATTTTCTATCTTCTCATCACTCTTTTTTTGTAACAAATGGTCGCACAGGGTTTCAAAAAGCACCCAATGCTGCCGATAAATCTGGGCGTGCGTCATAGAAACGTCTGTCTCACCATCCGTCAGCCCCTGATTGGATTCGTAGGTGATGCAGGGCGCACCGCACAGATGATACATGGCAGAAATCAGGTTAAAAGATACCGGAGGGTCAAGATCCTCTCCGCCGCTCTCCGCTCCCACAAAAGGCAGATCCTCCGCCAGGCAGCGGCGGCGCATAGCGTCACCAAATCGAATGACTTCTTCTGTAATAGCAGGCGTGGCATAGGTAGGCGCGATCAGATGGCTGATGCCATTGGTTCCGCCGTGAAGCAGAACCGCAAAATCCGGCGCGTACGCCTCGGTTATTTGCAGCAGTGCCTCGGTCTCGGCCGCCTTTTTTCCGAAGAAATTGTCGTGCATCAGGTTAACCCCGTCATCATTAAAATATCCGCCGAGATAACCCACCTTCCCCTTTATGGGGTGTATCTTCTTGCATTCCGGCCATCCGCAAAGGCTACCGTCCGGCCATGTCCCCTGGTTGTAGTAACGCAATTCCTCAAAGCTTCTGCCCACCATGGTGGCAAACGGAACGTGAGAACGCCCGTCCGGGTTGACGCAGGGCAGAATCAGCAGATTGATTTGATGCAGCTTTGACAAAAGCGCGGCATTCGTATCCCCTGCCAAATCCGCCCCACGCTCCATCACCGAAATCAGATTCAGCAGCGCCGCCGTCCCCTCGAACTCGCCGCCATGGATGCAGCCTGCCAGCAGCAGCGTTGGCCGCCAAGTATCAGCCTTACGGTTGACAAAACAGCTTGGATCTCCCGCTCCCAGCGCACTGCTCAAATTCGCCGTGCGGTTGATTTGATTCTCCGTGCCGTAAAACACCGCGTATACCGGCCGGCCGCCCGGCGAAACGCAGAGGATTCTACGTTTTCCTTTTTTTACGCCAAGCATTTGCTGATCGATTTCCTCCAAGGTGGTTTTCCAATACTCTGGACAATCACTCATGCTATTTCCTCCTATTCCTTGATGGCGCCGATCATAATGCCCTTGACAAAATACCGCTGCAAGAACGGATAAATACACATAACCGGCACAGTGGATACCACAATGATGGCATACTTCACGTTTTCCGCATAGGCCTGTGCCGAATCCGACTGGCTGGCAGTAATTGACGCTGTGTTGTTCTGAATCAGGATTTCACGCAAAAACAGCTGCAAAGGAAACAGGCTGCGCTTGTTTAAATAGAGCATCGGCGTAAAGTAATTGTTCCAGATTCCTACCATATAGTATAGGGCGATCACCGCGATGATCGGCGTAGCCAGAGGAACCATGATGCGGAACAGCACTGTATAGTCACCGGCGCCGTCAATCTTGGCCGCCTCCTCCAGTTCGTACGGCAGACCTCTAAAGTAGGTAATCGTGATAATCAGGTTATAGGTACTGACCGCTCCCGGAAGCAGTACGGCAAAGGGAGTGTCCAGCAGTTTCAGGCTTCTGACTACCAGATAGGCAGGGATCAGGCCGCCCGAAAAATACATGGTGAACAGAATCAGAAACAGAATCCCGTTTCGCCCCGGCAGCCCTCTTCGGGTCAGACAGAAGGCCGCACTGATCGTGAGGGACAGGCTGAGTAATCCGCCGCAGGCCACATATAAAATCGTGTTGCGGTATCCCAGCCATACCTGAGAATTTTTAAGTACCTCCTGATAGGTATAAATCCCAAACTTTTTCGGCCAGAGCAGGATTCCGCCGTTACCGTAGATTGCAACAGGGTCGCTGAAGGACGCCATAAGCACGTACCAGCAGGGATAGATCATGATCAGCATAATCAAAATCATAAAGATGAAGTTTGCCGCATTGAAAACGCGGTCGCCAAGTGTCTTTTTGTATACCATAATCTTCTCCTCCTTTACCACAACCCGTTGCCGGTAGCCCGTTTGCTGACAAAGTTGGCCGAGAGCAGCAGCATAAAGTTAATTACCGAATTGAATAATCCCACGGCAGCACTGTAACTGTAATCGTTGTCCAGCAATCCGCGCCGGTATACATAGGTAGAAATGACGTCCGCCGTCTCATAAATACTGGGATTATACAACAGCATAATCTTTTCATACCCGATGCTGAGCATCTGACCGATTCGCATAATCAGCAGAATCATGATGGTGGGCGCAATCCCCGGCAGGGTCACATGAATCATCTGTTTCCAGCGGCCTGCACCGTCAATGGTAGCCGCCTCGTACAGCTGGACATCCACCGCAGCCAGCGCCGCCATATAGATGATACTGTTCCAGCCAAGTCCCTGCCATATGTCAGAAATCACGTAAATGCCCCAAAAATATTTCGGCTGGGTCATAAAGGAAACCGTTTCTCCGCCCAAGGCTCTCCAAAGGGTGTTGATAAATCCGTCACTGGCTACAAAGGTCAGAACCATGCTGCAAACTACCACCACCGAGATGAAGTGCGGCATATAGACGATAGTCTGGATCGTCTTTTTAAACCGCTGCGAGCGAAGCTCATTGAGCAGCAGCGCAAAGATGATCGGCGCCGGAAAGCCAAAAACCAAACCCAGCACATTGATGGAAACGGTGTTGCGCAGCAGCTGCCAGAACTTATAGTTGCTTAAAAAATCCCGAAAGTTAGCAAGCCCCACAAACGCGCTTCCCAAAATCCCCTTGGTGATGGAAAATTTCTGAAAGGCGATCACCGCACCAAACATAGGGCCGTAGCAAAAAATCAGAAAATACAACAGGGTGGGGAGCAGAATCAGATAGATATGTCTAAATTTCAATATCTTGTTCCATGTCTGCCGCGCCGCGCCTCCCCTGCGGGACGCCGTGCGCCCCACAGGCAGGCTTGATGCTGTTTTCATAGTACTGTCTCTCCTTTATTCTTTATTGGGATACGCTTATCTTGCCATGTATCTCTGATATGCGTCATTGTAAATCTTCAAAACGTCCTCGATTCCCATTTCCTTCACCCGGTTCTGCACCGTACTCAGGAAGGAAACCGGCTCATTGCCGACAACGATCTTGCTTAAAGACTCCGATACATAGGTTTCAACATCAGTCATCACACGGCTAATCTGCTCATTTTCTTCTGCCGAAAAACTCAAAGGCGGCAAAATTCCGCTGGTGTCCGCGTTGTTCGTCCAGGTTTCAATGGCATTTCTGCCCCAATCGCTCAGAATCTGCTCATAATATCTCCAGTCCTGCAAGGTAGGAAAGGCCGAATCGTAGGCACCCAAATTCATACCGCACATGGACATCCGGTCGGTGCCGTCCGGGTTATTGAGCAGATAATCGGTCAGTTTGGGATATCCGTCCTCCCAGTTAAAGGTTAAACCTTCTTTTCCGAAGTTCATATACTCCAGACCCTTGCCGCCAAAGAAGTTATCCAACCACTTTAAGCTGCCCTCCGGGTTTTTGTTGGCAGCGGTCACCGCAATGCTGGTGACGATGGTGCTGTTGGCATAGTCGGGAATAAAGACATTCTGATCCCCGTGGGGGCCTTTCAGGAAAGGAATCCCCTCTACCTTTCTTTTACCGTCGTTCATGTTGGTCGAGTACATCGTTGGCTGGAATGCAAACACAAACCCTGACTGATCGCCCATCATCTTGGCGTCCATCTTGGTGCGGTCGTTGATCAAAAAGTCTACATCGATCAGCCCTTCGCGATAAAGCTTTGCGATATACTCCATCCCCTCTTCGATTCTGTCATCCAAGACTCCGTGACGTACCTCTCCATCTTTGACATAAAAACTGTAGTGCGTTCCAAATGCCCATAAAAGATTTCCGATTCCAAAGGCTGTGTTATCCATCAGACTGCCGGTCATGGGGACTTCGTCTGCCTGGCCGTTTCCGTTCGGATCCTGCGTCTTAAACGCCTTCAGCACTTCATACAGTTCATCCGTGTTTGTGGGAACATCCAGTCCCAGCTTATCCAGCCAGTCTCTGCGGATCTGCGGACCGAGAAACACATTCAGTTCCTTGTCTGCCCGGATAAAGGGAATGTAAAAGATGCTGCCGTCATCCTCGGTATACTGTTTTTTAATATCAGGTCTTTCTTCATTAAACGCCGCTAAGTTGGGCATATTTTTATTCATCAAATCCTGAAGAGGTACGATAATATCATCCTCCGCATACATTCGGGCACCCCCCGAAACCTGCCGCCAGTTATACACAATCATATCCGGCAAGGAACCGGAGGCAATCAGCAGATTAAATTTCTCATTCTCGGCTCCTTCGGGCGGATGCTGCCAGTCCACATGAACGCCGGTCATCTCCTCCATTAACTGAAAGGGCAGCATATCATTGGCGTCTTTGGCGCCGGCCGATCTTGCATGACTGCCGAGAGGCGCGAATATCTCCAATGTCTCCGGCATCTCACCGGAAGATGCCGTTTTGTCGGTGCCCTTATCCTTTCCGCATCCCGACAAGGTCACCACAAGCGAAACCCCCAATGCAGCACATAGCCATCTGTTTTTCTTTTTCACCATATTCTCCTCCTTAGATTGAAAGATTGAAAATTAAAATTTTAGAAAGCGATAAATCGCCTCTTACCTCGTACTTACGTTATAACACCTGCCGGCTCCTTTTGTCTATCAGCTTTTTTTGACTTATGTGCTCAATTTGCGCCTATTTTTTATAAACGGCGCATTTCCCGTAAAAATGCATGGTTTGGGTACCGCAAATTCTGTTTTGGGCATAAAAAAACGTTCCGATCGCTGCAAAATGACATGAAAAACAAAAGGCAAAATAAGCATTGGAAAAAAATGTTATTGCAAAAATAATTGAAATATGTTATAGTTCTATATCAGAAATTCAAAGGCCGCGGCAGCGGTAAAAAGGCCATATGGAATAGGGGTGAAACGGATGCATCGGGCAGAATCTTTTCGGCGGTTGTTTTGGTCGTATTTAATTATCATCATCGGCCCTATTGTGATTGTCGGTGCCGTGGCGGTGTCGCTCTTTTTTGGCCGTCTGGCCAATCACGCACAGTCCCTCAACGAAAGTATTCTTTTACAGACCCAAAGCACCATAGACTCCTTTTTTGAAAACGCAGCCAGCGTTGCCTTTGGCATCAGCCGAAACGAGGACGTGCAGCATTTAATTCGTTACAGTGACCAAATCAGCACAGACACCATGGATTATTACTACGCCCGTAAGGAACTGGCAATGCAGGCGTCCGGCAACGGCGCCATCAAATCAGTGGGGGTCTTTCTGCCCCGAAGCGGAACTATTTTGGACAGTGACCTTAGTTATAGCGTAGAAGAATACTTTAACCAATATCTGTGTGATACCGCATACGATCTTTCCTGGTGGCAGGAGTTGTTCAGCGGCGGTGCCAACCGGGCATTTTTTGCTGCCAGTCGAAACGGGTTTGAGCGGCAGCCTGCCTATGTGGTCTATTGTCAGCCCCTGCGATATGCCGACCGGCAAGGCGGCGGAGTCTTTCTTATGGTCTTTAGCTTTGAGCGAATTCTGGAGCGGCTATACCCCTTTTCGGATGCCGCGGCGCCGGAGGAGCGCGGCATGGCATTGGTGCATGAAAACGGGCAGCCTGTTTTAAGTACCGCCGGCTTTGACGCGGCAGTGAACATGAGCCGTCTTTCCGACTCGGCAGGCTCTTTTCGGGACGGCGTGGATACTGTGATCTGGCGAAGCTCCCAAATGGCGAAGATGAAGTACATCTATGTATTTCACGGCAGCAACCTCAGCGGAAACGCGGATTGGTTTGCCGGGTTGTTTTTATTGCTTCTGCTGCTGTGCCTGGGCATTAGTTTAGCGCTTGCCCGGCGGAGCTTTCAACGGCTGCAACAGCCGATTTTGCAGGTGTTTGACGAAAACGACGCGCTCACCGAGAGTCTGCGCCGCTATGTAGACAGAGAGCGCGACCAGACGCTGATTAACCTGCTTTTACATATGCAGAAGGACACGGAGGGGCTACAGCACAGTATGGGACTGACCGGCAAAAAGATTCGGCTGGCTCTGCTGGGCGTGGATAACACAAAGTGGCTGGATACCGGCGGTCTTGGAGAGAGCGGCTGGACACAGATTGCCGAGGCAGCCAGATCGGTACTGGATGAGTGGGACGGCTCTTACCGCCTGGTGCAGATGTCGGACAATCTGGCGTGCGTACTCAGCTTTGACCGCGACGGCGGGATTGACGCGCTTTGGCCAAAAATTATCGAAGCATGCGCCAGGCACGGACTGGTAGTCAGTGTAGGAATTGACAGCCAGGACACTGATATGGAGCATTTGTGGTATGCCTATAACAATGCGGCGGTTGCTCTCTACTGCGCGGTGCGGAAGCATCCGGGGCAGGCGGTGCGGCTGGATCAGATTCAAAATGATGAAGGCGAAAAAATCTTTTACTCTGTGGAGCAGGAAATGGCTCTGATGCGAAATATTAAAAACGGAGAACCGGAACTGACAGAAGAATTGCTGGGGCAGATCTACAACACCCATTTTCGGGATCGGTATTTAAGTCCCAGTTCGCTGACCTGTCTGATCTCCGCCATGGTGCAGCTTTTATATAAACTCATTGATAACATCTTTGATCAGGATGCGGTGGAGAACAGCAAATACAGACGGGTTTGCCACAACGCGCTTCACAATCCCAACGCCGAAAGCGGTTTTGAGATTGTGCGTCAGTGCTGCCTGGCTCTGTGCCGGCGTATGGCCGGCGTGGACAGAAACGCGATGCTACACCGGAGGGTCAGCAAGTTCGTCGGGGAAAACTATATGAACCGTGATTTGTCTTTGCAGGATCTGGCGGATTATATGGGACTGAATTACTATTATCTCAGCCGGCAGTTTAAAAACATTGTCGGAGACAATTTTACCACCTACCTGACCACCTTTCGCATGGAAAAGGCCAAAGAAAAACTGGCGCAAAAGGATATCTCCATCAAACAGGTTGCGGCAGAGGTAGGATTCTCGGACAGCAGTTCTTTTATCCGTGCCTATAAAAAGTATTACCACAGCACACCGGGCGCCTCCTAAAATACAAAGGCACAAATCCCGGATTTTGAAATTTCGTTTTAAACATGTCCGAATAACTGATATCAGATTACGAAAAAACGCACAGGGTTACTGCCTGTGCGTTCTTTTTTCAGTAATTTCATTTCGTTCGATTGGACGAAATCCCTCTTGCTTTTTATAAAAAAGGCTTCATTCGTTCGATATTGCTTTGTTCGCGCTTGATCTGATTCTCGGCAAAATCCCTGACCTCCTGATCCTCGCTTTGATAGTCATGCAGCTGCTTGGTCAGTTTGGTGATTCCCATGGTGCTGCCCTTAATCACCATTTCGGCCAATCTCGAATCGGTCGGATCCATCACGGATTCCATTTTGCCGGTAACATTGGCCATAGCCTTTGACATGGGGCGTGCGTCCTTGCCGACCGAGCCGCGCTCGGCAAGCATTCTGTCGCTGGTCTCATATGCCTTGGTATAGCCGTCAATCTGCATCCGTATCGCATCAGAAAACCGATCGCTGTGCGAAAGTTCTAAAACGTGTCTCAGACTGTCCCGTGCCATATCCGCATTTTGGTGAATGTGATTTAAAAGTTCTACATCCTGCAGCATACAATCCCTCCTATTCCATCGTTCTGCCCAAAAAGCCGGCTGCCGCCTCAGCCAGCTTGCTCTCCACCTCGCCTACACGGCCGCCGGCATTTGCCAAAAAGATTACCGAGCCGATGCTGTCCCCTTCAAATACTATCGGTGCAACCACGCCGGCGCCGTACTGGTCGCTACCGTCCAGGATCTGTATGGTTTTATCCCCGGAATCCGCCAAAAACACTGACTTTGACGCCATAACCCGCTCCAGATCCCCGGACACCTTTTTTTCGCGCAGTTCTTTCTTGGGAGCGCCGGACACCGCAATGACATTGTCCTTATCCGTGATACACGCCGGGATTCCCGTGGTTTTTGACAGGGATTCCGCGTACTGTGACGCAAACTCACCAAGCTCACCGATGGGAGAATACTTCTTAAAAATTACCGTACCGTTGCTCTCTGTATAAATCTCCAGCGGGTCGCCCTCGCAGACGACATTGACACAGACCGACCGGCATCTGGCGTTTACCGCCGCCTTTCTCCGCCTCGGCAAACGCATGTCATAAAAGGCGGTATTTAAAAGCAGTCTTTTATCAAGACCGCTTCGAACTGTCGAAAATCCCTGTTTTGCATTAAGCAAGGCAGGGATTTTGAGAGTAAACGAATAAATCTAAGAAATATGTGCAAGAGAGAAGTGAAGATTTAAGGTCATTCCACTTCCATTTAGCCAGCTTTTTCAGATTCATCGCAGCGAACTTAAGCCTTACCCAGTTGGATACCTGTGCAAGGCCTGTATACGGAGTATAGCGCATTGCATGTTTTTCTTTTGCGTCCGCAAATACTCTCTCTATTTTTTCTTTTCTCAGTTTATACAATTCTTGATATCTCGGCGTGTGCCGGACATCCTCAGTAAGCTCCTCATAATCCTTCCATATGTGTCGGGCGACTACCTTTGTGCAATCTTTTGATTTTGTGCACAACTCTCTTGTAGGACAATTTCTGCAAATTTCAGGATTGCTTTTGTATTCCCTGTATCCGTCCCGGTTCGTAGTGCTGTACTTTAATACTTGATATTCCGGACAAATTACGCAATCATAGTATTCATCATAGACATACTTCCACCATTCGTGTCCGCCTTTCATTGTCATGGGTCTTTTGTATGCGGTTGATAAAACTCTCTGATCATCAAATACTTTTTTGCAAATATGGGGAGTCCTATATGCACTATCCGCTACTATGGTTTCTATTTCAGGATATCTCTCAGTCAAGCTATCATATACATCATCAAATACCACACTGTCGTGGACATCCCCGGCCGTTACAACTGTTTCAAGAACAAATCCGTTTTGATCACAGGCCGTATGTGCCTCATATGCAAATACTCTTTTATGCTCGCCTTTCACAAACAATCCGCTATCGGGGTCAGTTGTGCTTTTGGTTACTGTTCTTTGTTTTGCTGCCTTTTTGCGGTTTTTGAGTTTCTGTAGGTTTGTCAATGATATGTTACACTTTTTAAAAAATTTCGCCATCTGCAAGG
>CAVGTH010000025.1:0-2683 GCA_963632045.1 Roseburia faecis
GACGGAGCGTATGACTGATTTTTTGCAAAAAAAATCGGAATGGAGCGCAGTCCATAAAATGCGCCGCAGGCGCGACAGGGCTCCCGCAAAGCGGCCTTTGCTTTGTGGGAAGAAGGAGGAATGACGGAGCGTATGACTGATTTTTTGCAAAAAAAATCGGAATGGAGCGCAGTCCATTCCGACGTGGTGCCGCTGGCCGGAGTCGAACCGGCACGGAGTTGCCCCCGACGGATTTTGAGTCCGTTGCGTCTGCCAATTTCACCACAGCGGCGTATTCATTTTTTATCAAGCGAGAGATAGTATATCACAGCATCCGAAAAATTGCAAGCCTTTTTTCACATTTTTTTGCTTTTCGCGCCGTACACGCGGCAAATCCGGTGCGGCATGCCCTTTCCGCCATGCGGCGGCAGCGCCGAAACGGCTTGACAGAATGCGCATTTTGTGATATTTTGAAATAGTACGATCAAAAATGAATTTTAGGAAAAGATTAGGAAAAAAGAGGAGAATTTGGTATGCGCGATACAGTAACCATTTTGGGGGTTCAGATTGATAAAATCACGGCGGAGTACGCCTTAAAAAAGGCGGAACGTTTCGTCCGCTCCGAGGGGGTCTCGGTCATCTATACCCCAAACCCCGAAATTGTGATGGCTGCTTACGAGGATCCCTCTTTTTGCAAGATATTAAACGACGCCGACCTTTGCACGCCGGACGGAATCGGCGTTGTCTACGCATCCCGGATGCTGCATAACCCGGTACCGGAGCGCGTCCCCGGCTTTGACCTGACCTGCGGACTTTTAAAGAGCATTGCCAAGACGGGCGAGGGCGTCTTTTTATTCGGCGCAAAGCCGGGTGTGGCGGAAACCGCAAAGAAAAATCTGGAACAAAAGTATCCCGGATTAAACGTCTGCGGTACCCATGACGGCTACTTTAAGCCGGAGGACGAGGACGGCATTATCGACGCTATCAACCAATCGGGGGCAAAGCTGCTCTTGGTTTGTCTGGGCGCACCCAAACAGGAAAAATGGATTGCCGCGCACAAAGACGCGCTCCGCGTTAACCTCTGCATGGGGGTTGGCGGCGCATTGGACGTCTTTGCCGGCACGGTAAAGCGTGCGCCGGAATTTTTTATCAAATGCAATTTGGAGTGGATGTACCGCTTTATCAAGCAGCCCAGCCGTTTAAACCGTTTTGCGGCACTGCCGAAGTTTATGCTGACCGTAAAAAAAGAAGGGTAGGCGAAAAACATGTATTATCTGATGCTTGCTGACGGGTTTGAAGAAACCGAGATGATTGCACCGCTTGATGTTCTGCGGCGTGCGGAGATTCCGGTTCAGACCGTCGGCATTACCGGCCGTTTGGTTACCGGCGCCCATGATCTGACAGTCACGGCCGACCTCCTGCCGGAGGACGTAGTGCCGGCAGATATGGACGGCATTATTCTGCCCGGCGGTATGCCCGGCACAACCAATTTAAAGGAAAGCGAAACCCTCAGACAATGGATTTTATCCTGCGCGGAAGAAGGAAAACTGCTGGCGGCCATCTGCGCCGCACCGTCCATTCTCGGTGAACTCGGCTTGCTAAAAGGGCAGCGCGCCGTATGCTTTCCCGGCTTTGAGGATGCGCTGCGCGGTGCAGAGATTGCAGACAGCTTTGTTGCATGCGACGGCAACATCATTACCGCCAAGGGCGCAGGCGCCGCACCGGCATTCGGGGCTGCCATTGCCGACTACGCCAAGGGTACCGGCACCGGGGCTGCCATTTTAGCCCAGATGCAAACGCCAGGTGTTTTGTGCGATGGAAGATAAAAAAATGCTGCGCCGCCGCTATGCCAAAATCCGCGATGCGGTGACCCGCCGCGCGGAAAAGAGCGCTGCGATGACAGAGCGGCTGCTATCGTCTGATTTGCTCTGCGATTGCAGAACCGTGCTGCTCTACCTTTCCTTTCGCAGCGAGCCGGACACCTATGCTCTGCTGCGATTGCTTAATGAACGCGGCTTTGTTACCGCGGTACCGCGCACCGACATTGGGAGTCATACCATGGACGCGGTCGCAATCAAAGATATTTCTGATTTAAAACCCGGAAATTACGGCATTTTAGAGCCGGATCCCGATGGCATTGCAAGCGGCCGGCTGCCGATTCTTTCAAAGGATGCTATCGATCTGATTTTGCTCCCCGGTCTGGCCTTTGACCGCCGGGGCTGGCGTCTCGGCTACGGCGGAGGCTATTATGACCGCTATCTTTGCGGCTACGCCGGGAAAAGCGCGGCGCTTGCGTTTTCCGACTGTGTAACAAAAACGCTGCCGCATGATCCCCACGATATTCGCGTCGACGCCATTGTTTGCGAAAACGCCTTGATTTTTACGGAAAAAGATTCCTCCGACCGGACATAAAAAGAAAAGAAGGATATTGTTATGAACCAAGAGACAACACCGGACACGCGGCAATCCTACCGCGAGGGCAAACGTCGGCTGCGCAGCATTCGCTGGATGCTGTTCTTTATCGCTGCCGCTGCGACGGTAATCACGGCTTTTATGTCGCTGCTTTCCAGCTTTTTTGCCGTGCCGCCGCCGTCTTATCTGCAAATTTTGTTGATTGAGCTGTTTGCATATCTGCTGCCGCTCAGCATTTACACGCGCAGCAACCGGCTGCTCGGCCGGGAGGAGGCGAGACGCCGCCTGGGAC
>CAVGTH010000025.1:2693-21594 GCA_963632045.1 Roseburia faecis
GGCGGCTGCCGCAAGGCGCTTTGGGTTCCGATTCTGCTGGGCGGCCTCGGCTGCCAGTTTGTCATGATTCTTTGCAACCTGCCGATTAACCTGTTTCTGTCCGCCCAGGACGCCGTAACTTTGTCCACGCCTATCGAGCTGATCGCCTCCCTTTTTGTGGTCGCTCTGGTTCCGGCCGTCTGTGAGGAATATCTGTTTCGCGGCATTGTCTACGGCGTGATGAAGGAATTTAATACCAAGGCTGCCGCCATTTTCACCACGGTGATTTTTGCGTTTCTGCACGGCAGTGCCGCCGGCTTTTTGGGGTATCTGTTTTTGGGATTTTCCTGTCTGTATATCCTGCGCCGCAGCGGCTCTCTGTATGCGTGCATGGCGTTTCATTTTGTCAACAACATAACGGCGCTGCTTCTTTCCTATTTTAACGGCGCCCTGATGGACGACCCGGCCGTTACCCTGCTCTTATTCTTTTTCGGAATTTTGGCATTGATTTTGTCCGCCGTCTTTTTTACCAGGATGACTACCCGTCCGGCAGCCGTGCGCAAAATGCGGACGGCCGACCTTTTGGGGCAGAGTGTAATAAATTTACCGATTGTGCTGTGCATCTTGTGCACGATCGGGGTTTTGATTCTACAATAAATGAGGGAACAACCATGAAAACACGAAAGAAAAAACACGGCGGCAGGATCGCGCTGATTCTTTTGGCGCTTGTGCTGCTTCTCGCCGGCACCTTCTCTGTGGTTGCCATCCGCGATATCTGCGGATCCGGCGCGCCGGACAAAAATTATGTCATTACCGTTCCGGAGGGCGCCGGTACCAACAGTGTCGCCGTAATTCTGAAAAACCGCGGCCTGATCCGCCATCCGCTGATTTTTAAACTCTATGTCCGCATGCACGGCGCACTCGTCTATCAAAAAGGGCGGCATACGCTGAATCCTTCGATGGACTACGGCACCCTGCTGGATCGCCTCTGCACCGCGCCCGATGTGGAAGAGGTTGTCCGCGTCACCGTCCCGGAAGGATATGAGCTGCGCCAGATTGTCGATCTTTTGGTAGAAAAGGGGCTGGGCGATCGCAGCGTATGGGAAAACGAGATTGCAAACGGCACCTTTGACTATGCCTTTGTCCGGGAGATTCCGCAGCGCGAAAACCGGCTGGAGGGTTATCTGTACCCGGACACCTACCAGTTTTCTTACGAAGAGAGCGAGCATCAGATCTTAGACCGCATGCTCAAAAACTTTGCCGACCGCGTTCTGCCCGTCTATGAGGCCGCACAGACCGACCGGACTCTCGACCAGATTATCACGCTCTCCTCGATCATCGAACGGGAGGCTGCCAACGATGAAGAACGTCCGCTGGTTGCCTCGGTCTTTGTCAACCGTCTGGCACAGGGCATGAAATTGGAATCCTGCGCCACGGTGCAGTACATTTTAAAGGAACGGAAAACGATTTTATCCAATGCCGACACCGCGATTGATTCGCCGTATAATACCTACCGCAATCCGGGATTGCCCGTGGGGCCGATTGCATCGCCCGGACTTTCCTCGATCCGGGCGGCGCTAAATCCTGCCGCGACGGATTATCTGTACTTTGTGGCAAAGGCAGATGGCAGCGGCAACCTGTTCTCCAAAACCTTTGAGGAACACAACCAAAAAATTCAGCAGACGCAAGGGAACTGACCGCAACAAACAGGCGTATCGCGTTTTCCGGCGAAAGGAGACAACCGATGATCGACGACAGTATCAATTATGAATATATCATCCGCTATTTGCGCGATCTTTTGCCAAAGCGCAGCGGCATCATGGGCGAAATGGAAGCCTACGCCGCGGCGCACAGCGTTCCGATTTCGCAGCCGGAAACCATGCGGCTTTTAGAACTTTTGGTCTCGCTCAGCCGTGCGGAGCGCATTTTAGAGATCGGCTGCGCCATTGGCTATTCCGCCATCGGCATGGCAAAGGCCGGCGCCCGGCAGATTGACACAATCGAGATTTCCGCCGATGCGGCACGGGTTGCGCGGCAAAATTTTGAAAAAGCCGGTCTTGACGGCGTGATTACCCTGCACCTCGGCGATGCCAAAGAGATTCTTCCGACTATGCAGGGCAGCTATGACATGATTTTTATGGACGCAGCCAAGGCGCAGTATCAGGAATTTTTTTCTCATGCCCTGCGTATGCTAAAACCGGGAGGGCTTTTGGTCTCGGATAACGTCTTGTATAAAGGTATGACCGCCACCGACGAACTGGTGCAGCGGCGCAAGATCACCATTGTGAAACGTCTGCGCGCGTACCTTTCCATGCTTTCTTCATCCGAAGAACTCATGACTTCTGTGCTTCCGATCGGAGACGGTGTGGCGCTCAGTATCAAAAAGTAATTTTCGGCGATGCGAAATATCGCATTGCCGAAAGAAAACGGGAGAATATGACTATGTTTCAATCATCCTATCGGCTGCGCACCCTTTGGCGCAACTTAGATTTACCCTTTGTAATCCTGATCCTGCTCAACGCGCTGTTTGGCATGGTCATGATTTCCAGCGCAGGCGGAGCGCATTATGTCCTGGTTCAGGCGGCGGCCTTTTTATTGGGAATTTGCGGCGTGGTTGCACTGATGATTTTGGATTATGAATACCTCGGCCGGATTTCACGCTATCTGTACGCCGCCGGCGTACTGCTTTTGGTGCTTGTTTTGATTCCGGGCATCGGTTCGGTGCGCGGCGGCGCCAGAAGCTGGTTCGCCTTCGGGCCGATCAACCTTCAGCCGTCTGAGCTGGTAAAAATCTTTTTTATCATCACCTTTTCCAAGCAGCTTTCGGATCACGAGGACGACTTAAACCGTCCCAAGGTTTTTCTGTCCCTGCTTTTGCATCTCGGCATTTTTTGCGTGCCGATTCTCTTGCAGCCGGACTTTGGTACGGCGGCGGTCTTTATCGGCATTGCGCTGGTTATGCTCTTCACCGCAAACCTTAGCCTAAAGTATGTTTTCGGCGGCATCGGCGCGCTGGCTGCCATCTGTCCGCTTGTATGGTTTTTTGTCCTGCAAGACTACCAAAAAAATCGGATTATCAGCGCATTTTGGCCGGAGCGGGATCCCAGCGGCAGCGGCTATCACGTGATTCAGTCTAAAATCGCCGTCGGTTCGGGACGGTTCTTCGGCACCGGCCTTTATAAAGGCTCCAGTCAGGTTAACAACCTGCTGCCGGAGCGGCATACCGACTTTATCTACGCCGCCGTCTGTGAGGAACTTGGCATGCTGGGCGGTATTCTGGTGATTCTGCTTTTGACCCTTTTGATTTTTCGGTGTATCTCCATCGGTCAAAACGCCCGCAATCCGCTCGGTAACCATATCTGCGTCGGCGTTGCGGCAATGCTGATCTTTCAGGTGTTTGAAAATATCGGCATGTGCCTCGGACTCTTCCCGGTTACGGGTATTACCCTGCCCTTTTACAGTTACGGCGGCTCTTCGATGATTACCACCATGCTTGCCATGGGTCTGGTCTTAAATGTGCGATACCGCTGCCGCATGATCAACTTCTGACGCAGCAATTTTTTCGGGAGGCGTTTTCCATGATTCGATGGATTCTTCAAAAGACCGTCCCTGACTATACGCAGGTTAAGGATCCTGCCGTGCGCAAACGCTGCGGCATCTTAGCCGGTGTACTCGGCATTTTATGTAATGCATTGCTTTTCTTGATTAAGCTTATCGCCGGCACGCTGCTTCACAGTATCGCCGTTATTTCGGATGCCTTTAACAACCTTTCGGACATGGCATCCTCGGTGGTCTCTTTGCTCGGCGCAAAGCTGAGCGGACGCAGCGCCGATGAAGGGCACCCTTACGGCCACGGCCGCGGAGAGTATATTGCCGCACTGATTGTCGCCTTTGTTATCATCTTTGTCGGTTTGCAGCTGTTTTCGCGCGGCATCGGACAGATTTTGCATCCGTCTCCGGTTACGCTCGGACTTTTGCCGATGCTTTTTCTGGCACTTTCTATCCTGCTGAAACTTTGGATGTTTTCCTATAACCGGTATTTGGGGCGCGCCATTGACTCAAAGCTTTTATCCGCCGCCGCAAAGGACAGTTTAAACGATGTGGCCGCAACCGGCGCCGTTTTGCTCTGCGCGCTGCTGGCGCCGATTTGCCCCTTTCCGCTTGACGGCATTGTCGGCCTTGCTGTTTCCTGCTTAGTGCTTTATACAGGTTACAGCGTGGCAAGGGATACCATTGACCGGCTGCTCGGTCAAAAACCGGCCGAGGACTTGCAAAAACAGATTGAATCCATGATTTTAGGCAATCCCAATGTCCTCGGCATGCACGACCTGATGGTGCACGATTACGGCCCCGGCCGCATTATTGCCTCCGCGCACGCCGAGGTGCCGGATTCCCTGACCCTGATTGCCTGTCACGATATCATCGACTGTATCGAAAAGGAAATTCTGGCGGCGCTGGGCGTTGATATCGTCATTCATATGGATCCCGTCCCGGTGCGAAGCCGTGCGCTTTCGCCAAAATAAAGGGCGCTGCGGCGCAGAAATTTTCTTGCACGTTTGCCGTCCGTGCTCAATGCTTTTTTTGCGTTTTCGGTATTGCGTCTTCTGTCAGCTCGTGTAATCCTCTTCAAATGACGTGAGTTCCTGCCTGGTGCGCAGCACCACGCCCTCCTTCAGCCGGAGCAGATCCTCCGCCGGAAGGTTGGCCGTATAGACGCCCAGCCGGTATAAAAAGGTTTCCTGACCGTCCGACACCATATAGACGGCGATGTCGCGGTTTTCAAGACGTGCCAGATAATAGTCCACCGTGACGCTCTGGTTTCCGCTTGCCGGTGCGGCCTCAGCCATATCCGCCGCATGCGGCATGACCGCCTCGTTCACACGCTGCATCTGGTATCGGTAGGTGATCACGTAGGATAAATATCCTACCAAAACCGCTGCCGCAAAGACGATAATCCCCAGCGTTATGCTCTTAAAAAAGCGCCGTGCCATGATTATTCCCCCTATATATTGTATATTTTAGCAATTTGTAACACGAATTTAATCTATTATTAACGAAGAAAACGCTTTTTATACGTATCTTTGTGGTATACTGATAGGGAGTGTCGCCGACACTCCGCAAAAAAGCGATGATAAACTGCTGCAAAAACGTTCGTAACTATCAAAGGAGAATCGAAATGAAACACTACGTAAAAAGATTTTTACTGATTTTCAGCATTACGCTGCTGATTGGTCTGCTTCTTTTCGGCGTACTGCTTTGCGGTGCAGTCTTTGGATACTGGGGCAATGTGGATGACCTTGATTTAGAGAGCCTGACCCTGCGCCAGAATTCCAGTATCGTCTATATTGATCCCGACAGCGGCGAGGAAAAGGAATTGCAGTCGCTGAACCAGAAAGAAAACCGCGTCTGGGTTGATTTAAAAGACACGCCGGAGAATCTTCGGTATGCCTTTGTCTCCATCGAGGACGAGCGCTTTTACGAACACCGCGGCTTTGATTTAAAACGTACCGCCAAGGCGACCATGACCTGGGCTTTTGATAAAATAACCCATCGCAGCGGCGCCGCGTCACTTGGCGGAAGCACCATCACCCAGCAGCTGATTAAAAACATTACCGGCGAGGACGACCAGACCCCGGCACGCAAAATCCGTGAAATTTCCCGTGCGGTGGCGCTGGAAAAGGAAATGGACAAGGATCAGATTTTAGAGCTGTACTTAAACTGCATCTACCTCTCCCAGGGCTGCAGCGGTGTGCAGACGGCCGCACGCCAGTATTTTGACAAGGACGCTGCGGCGCTCTCGCTGGCGGAGTGTGCCTCTATCGCCGGTATCACACAGTATCCGTCGATGTATGACCCCTTTGTCAATCCGGAAAAAAATAAAGAGCGCCAGGAACTTGTATTGTCCAAGATGTTAGAACTTGGCTATATCAGCCAGGAAGAGCATGACGCCGCCGTAGCGGAAACGCTGCGCTTTGCGGATCCCAACAAAAAGGAAGAGGAGAAAAAGGCTGCGGCCGGCACTACCTCTTACTTTGTTGATCAGGTCATGCGCGATGTATTAAACGATTTGAAAAAGCAGGGGTATTCCGACACGCTGGCGAATAAAATTCTCTACTCCGGCGGCGTCAAGATTTACAGCACCTATCATCCCCGCATCCAAAAGATTTTGGAGACCTATTTTGAAAATACCAAAAACTTCCCGTCCGGCGGCGCTCAGTCGGCCATGTCGATCTGCGATGTGCAGACCGGACAGGTGGTCGGCATTGTCGGCGGCATCGGCGAAAAGCCGGGCAGTCTGACCTTGAACCGTGCAACCAGCCTGCGGCAGCCGGGTTCTACCATCAAGCCGATCGGCGTTTACGCCCCGGCGCTGGATCGCGGTCTGATTACTGCCGGATCGATCTATGATGATAAAGCCACTTCTTATGGCGGCTGGACACCGCGAAACTACGACTTCCGCTACCGCGGCAAGGTGGACGTGCGCGCTGCCGTACGCTCTTCCTTAAATACCGTTCCGGTTGAGATCTTAAACAAGATGGGCGTACAAAACAGCTATGACTTTTTGACCCAGAAGCTGGGGCTTACCACCCTGGTGGAAAGCCGCGAGGTGGACGGTAAAATCTACACCGACATCGGTCTTTCTCAGCTGGCGCTGGGCGGTTTGACCGACGGTACAAACACGGTCGAAATGTCCGCTGCATTTGCCGCATTTGCCAATAACGGCGTCTATCACAAGCCCTATACCTATACCGAGGTAAAGGACAAGGACGGCAATATCATCGTATCATCCGACCGCTCTTTCCAGCAGGCCATGAAACCGTCTACCGCATATATCATGACTAAGCTGCTGGAGGAGGTTGTCGAAAGCGGCACCGGCCGCGGCGCGGCGGTCTCCGGCGCAAGAACCGCCGGTAAAACCGGTACCACCTCTGAGAACAACGACCGCTGGTTTGTCGGCTATACGCCAAACTATGCGGCGGCCGTCTGGTACGGCTTTGATACGCCGAAGGAGATTACCAATTCCGCCAATCCCTGTATCCCGGTCTTTAAAGGCGTGATGGATCAGGTGCAAAAAACCGTAACCGAGCGGCGCGAGATTGTCAAGCCGGACGATGTGGTATCGGTCAGCTACTGTACCTATACCGGCCTGCGCGCAACATCTTCCTGCCCCTCTGATACCTTCTATTACTCCAAGGATAACATTCCGGCTTACTGCGGCTCCTCGCACCCCGGTTATACCCCGGAATCGGAAGAGGATTCCTCGGAGGAAGGCAAGACAGACGGCACAAAAAAGAAGTCCGATGACGAGGACGGCGACGGAGAGACCGCGTCCTCCGGCTCTTCTGCGCGCACCGGACAAAGCACCTCCGGGCAGAACAGATCCGGAGGCAGCGGTTCCGGAACTTCCGGCAGCAGTACAACCGGCTCCGGCACGCAGAATAATCTGCGCGAATAATAAATGCAACCTCTTGAGAATGTCCCCAAAGCCCTGTTTTGCGGCTTTGGGGATTTTTTGTGATCGGAAACGTGAAAAAACAAATCAAAATGCGCGAAAATGAAGAAAAACAGGAAATCAGCCTTTTCTTGTCTTAATTTTATGGATTTTCCCCAAAATTGTGGTTTCCTGTCGGTCACTGCTTGACAGAGAGAGAAAATTGTGCTAAACTAAATCATTATTAATAATTCCTTGAGGGAGACAAAAGGGCGAGGGATTATGAGGATCCGGCCGCAAAGTAACCGCTGCGGCCGAGGCACTGGGAAGCCTCCGACTGATACTTGCGGCGCTGCACCGGCCGAAAGCCGTTCCGCACCGCGCATATCGGACTTTGTCCGGTCAGCCGATCCCGCTACACTTTGATTTTGCTGCACGCAAAATAAATTTATTACTTTGAGAAAGGGGAACTCAAATTGAAGAAATTGGTAAAATTAGCTAGCATTGCATTGTCAGCCGTATTGGCTGTCGGCAGCCTTGCCGGCTGCGGCAACCAGGCAGGTACCGCAGGAAGCGCGGGAAGCGCCGACGGTGCAATTAAAATCGGCGGTATCGGACCGCTGACCGGAAATGCCGCAATTTACGGTCAGGCCGCAAAGAACGGTGCGCAGATCGCAGTGGACGAGATTAACGCAGCCGGCGGTGACATCAAGTTCGAATTAAAGTACGAGGACGACGAGAACGACGCAGAAAAGTCTGTCAATGCCTACAACAACTTAAAAGACTGGGGTATGCAGATCTCCCTGGGCAGCGTTACGACCCAGCCCTGTATCGCGGTTTCTACCGAGCTGAACGCAGATAAGATTTTTGCGCTGACGCCTTCCGCTTCTTCGACCGACGTTATCGGCGGTCAGCCGGATAAAGACGGCAACGTAACCATCGCACGTAAGGACAGCATGTTCCAGATGTGCTTTGCTGACCCGAACCAGGGTACTGCTTCTGCCGAATATATTAAAGAACAAAGCCTTGGCACAAAGATTGCCGTAATTTATAACAACTCTGATGCGTACTCCACCGGTATTTATCAGAAGTTCCAGTCCGAGGCCGGCAAGCTTGGTCTTGAGATTGTATGCGCAAAAACCTTCACCGATGACTCTGCCAACGACTTTTCTTCTCAGCTTAACGAGATTAAAGCCGCAGGTGCAGATCTGATCTTCCTGCCGATTTACTACACCCCGGCTTCGCTGATTCTTTCGCAGGCGAAGAAAATGCAGTATGCACCGAAGTTCTTCGGCGTAGACGGCATGGACGGTATTTTGACGCTGGATAACTTTGACACCTCTCTGGCAGAGGACGTTATGCTCCTGACTCCGTTTACTGCTGACGCAGAGGACGAGCTGACCCAAAAGTTTGTGACAACATATAAAGAAAAGTTCGGCGAGGTTCCGAACCAGTTTGCAGCAGACGGCTATGACTGCATTATGTCCATTTATGAGGCTTGCAAAGCACAGGGCATTACCGCTGACATGAGCGCATCTGACATCTGCGAAAAACTCATTGCACAATTTACCTCTCCCGACTTTAAGATCGACGGTTTGACCGGCACCCAGATGCAGTGGTCCAAGACCGGTGAGGTTTCTAAGCCGCCGAAGGGCATGATTATTAAGAACGGCGTATATGTCGGCATGTAATAATAAATGGTGACAGTATGAAAAAGAGGTGGCTGCAATTTTTGCGGCCCCTCCTTTTCGCTTTTATTTCTTCTGTGGGCCGGTCATGTGCAAAATGCAAAGATATGGTCTTTGCGCTAACGCTTCTTTACATTTTGCAAATGTCCGGCCTTGATGAATTTTATGGATGAGGTGTCAGCTATGACTTTTGTTTCTAACCTAATTAACGGAATCAGTCTGGGCGCGGTTTACGCGATTATCGCCCTTGGTTATACCATGGTCTACGGAATCGCGAAGATGCTGAACTTCGCCCACGGCGATGTCATTATGGTCGGTGCCTATATCTCCTTTTGCACCACGACTTATCTTCACCTTCCGCCCATTGTTTCCGTCCTGTTTGCGATGATTGTCTGCACAATTTTGGGCGTTTTGATCGAGGGACTGGCTTATAAGCCTCTGCGTAAGGCTTCCTCGCTGGCCGTTTTGATTACTGCCATTGGCGTCAGCTACTTTTTGCAAAACGCGGCGCTGCTGATTTGGGGCAGCGCACCAAAGACGTTTAGCTCGATTGTACCGTTTCCCTCGCTTTCGCTGTTTGACGGCGGTCTGATTATCACGGCAGAGTCGATTGTCACGGTATGCGTATGTATTCTGATTATGATCTTTTTAACCCTCTTTACCAAAAAGAGTCGGATGGGTAAGGGAATGCGTGCCGTCTCCGAGGATAAGGACGCCGCAGAACTGATGGGAATCAACGTGAACGTAACCATCTCTGTTACCTTTGCCATCGGCAGCGCCTTGGCTGCCATTGCCGGCGTGCTGCTCTGCTCGGTTTACCCTGTTTTGGTGCCGACTACCGGTTCTATGCCCGGTATCAAAGCGTTTACCGCAGCCGTATTCGGCGGAATCGGCTCGATTCCGGGGGCAATGCTTGGCGGTATTCTGCTCGGCGTGATTGAAATCTTCAGTAAATCCTACATTTCGACCGCGCTTTCCGATGCGATTGTATTTGCGGTTCTGATTGTTGTTTTGCTGGTAAAACCGACCGGACTTTTGGGCAAAAAAATTATGGAAAAGGTGTGAGGTGCGAAGATGAAAATACAAAATTCTCTCAAAAATATGAACAAGTTTACACGCACCAACCTCAAGGCCTACGGCATTGTCATTCTTTCCTTTTTGATTTTGTTCCCGCTGCAGTCTGTCGGAATGATTAACAATTCCATCAGCGGTCAGCTGGTTCCGATTTGTACTTACATCGTGATGGCAATCTCGCTGAATTTGACGGTTGGCTTTTTGGGCGAGCTGAGCCTGGGTCACGCCGGATTCATGAGCGTGGGCGCTTTCAGCGGCGTGATTACCGCCGTCTGCCTGCAAAGCACCGCCGTACCGGCACCGGTTCGGCTACTGCTTGCCATTATTGTCGGCGGCGTCTGCGCCGGTATCGCCGGTCTTTTGATTGGTATTCCGGTACTCCGTTTGCGCGGCGACTATCTTGCCATCGTTACCCTCGCCTTTGGCGAAATTATCAAAAATATCATCAACTGTCTGTACGTCGGCGTTGATGCAAACGGTCTGCACATCAGTATGTCAAGCGCCGAGGCGCTCGGAATGACAAACGGAAACCTGATCATAAACGGACCGCAGGGCGCTGTCGGCATTACGAAAACGGCAACCTTTGGCGCCGGCATTTTATTGATCTTGTTTACCCTGTTTGTTGTGCTGAACTTAATCAACAGTAAAACCGGCCGCGCGGTTACCGCAATCCGCGATAACCGTATTGCCGCCGAATCCGTCGGCATCGGCATTACACGCTATAAGCTGACCGCCTTTATTATCTCCGCCGTTTTGGCCGGTATGGCAGGTGCCCTTTACGCGATGAACTTCTCGACCATCGCCGCAAAGAAGTTTGACTTTAACACCTCTATCTTGATTTTGGTCTTTGTCGTTCTCGGCGGCATGGGAAATATCGTCGGTTCCATCGTGGCGACCGCACTGCTTTATATGCTGCCGGAGCTGCTCCGCGGCGTTGCTGATTACCGTATGCTGATTTATGCGATTGTCCTGATTTTGGTGATGCTGGCAACAAACAGTCAGCGCATCAAGCAGCTGCGTGAACAGATCAAGGCAAAATTCTTAGATCGAAAAAATCAAGGCAAGCAGGAAGAGGGGGTGTCTTAACATGGATAAAATGGTACCGGTTCCGAGCAACTCCATTGTACCGGAACGTGATTTAGGAAAAACTCCCATCTTAGAGACGCACCATTTGGGAATTGACTTCGGCGGTCTGACCGCCGTTGATGAACTGTCTCTCGCCGTCGGCCGCACCGAGATTGCCGGTCTGATCGGCCCGAACGGAGCAGGAAAAACCACCGTATTTAACCTTTTAACCAACGTTTATCAGCCGACCCGCGGCGATATTATCCTGGACGGAAAGTCTACCGCCAAAAAGACCGCTTCGCAGGTCAGCCGTATGGGCATTGCACGTACCTTCCAAAATATTCGCCTGTTTTCTAACATGACGGTGCTGGATAATGTTAAGGTTGGTCTGCACAATTCCATCCACCAGAGCCTGGCCGCCTCCATCACCCACCTTTTTGGCTATCATAAATCAGAGCGGCAGTCCCGTGATGAGGCAATGGAACTTTTAAAGTTCTTTCACATGGATGATATGGCAAACCGCCAGGCAGGTTCTCTGCCCTACGGCGCACAGCGCCGTCTGGAGATTGCGCGTGCGCTGGCGACGCATCCCGGCATTATCCTGCTGGATGAGCCGGCTGCCGGCATGAACCCCTCCGAGACCGCAGAACTGATGGAAAACATCCGCCGCATCCGCGATAACTTCCATATTGCGGTTATGCTGATTGAACACGACATGAACCTGGTAATGAATATCTGTGAGGGAATTTGTGTATTGGATCACGGCAAGGTAATTGCCAAGGGCGCGCCGGCGGAGATCAAGTCCAATCCGGCCGTAATTGAGGCATACCTCGGTAAAAAGAAGGAGGCAGACCATGCTGAAGGTTGATCATATCAATGTATATTACGGGCAGATTCATACCCTAAAGGACGTTTCGATTGAGGTGCATGAAAATGAAATCGTTGCGTTAATCGGCGCAAACGGCGCCGGAAAATCGACAACCCTGCGTACCATCTCCGGTCTGCTCCGTTCAAAAACGGGCAGTATCACCCTGATGGACGAGGATATCTCGCATATTGAGCCGCACCGTCTGGTCTCAAAGGGTCTGGCGCATGTCCCGGAAGGACGGCATGCCTTTTTGCAGATGACCGTACTGGAAAACCTGGAAATGGGCGCTTACACCAACCCGTCTTATGTAAAAGAGGGCGTTGCGGATGTTTTTGAACGCTTTCCCCGGTTAAAGCACCGTAAAAATCAGATTGCCGGCACCCTGTCCGGCGGTGAGCAGCAGATGCTTGCTATGGGCCGCGCACTGATGAGCCGGCCGAAGCTTTTGATGCTGGACGAACCGTCTATGGGTCTTTCGCCGATTCTGGTGCAGCAGATTTTTGATATCATTAAAGAACTGCACGCCTCCGGAACAACCGTTTTGCTGGTAGAGCAAAACGCCGAAATGGCGCTGGAGGTTGCAGACCGTGCCTATGTATTGGAATCCGGCGTGATTAAACTGTCCGGAACCGGCCGGGAACTGGCGCAGAGCGACGCCATCAAAAAGGCGTACCTGGGCGGCTGACGGCGGCGCGGACTTCTGTCCTCGCTGCACCATGTTTTTACTCTATGCTGCATTTTAAAAGGCCCCGGCATTTGCCGGGGCCTCAGACTGTCGAAAATCCCTGTTTTGCATTAAGCAAGGCAGGGATTTTCGACAGTCTGAGGGTGCAGCATTCGCTGCACCCTCTTTTCATATTTTAATCTTCATCTTCGCTCTTTTTTTCAATCAATGCAAAGGAGATCTCGCCCTTGGCAGCGACCGCATCGCCGACATAGGCACAGGCATCCGCCTTACCCATATTGCCGCGCGCACGGGTCAACGTCACCGTAAGCCGCAATGTATCGCCCGGCGTTACCTGATGCCGGAATTTAAAGTTGTTGATGCCGGTAAAGACCGCCAGCTTGCCGCGATTTTCCGGAGCGCTGAGCACAACGGCCGCGCCGACCTGCGCCAGTGCCTCACAAATCAGCACGCCGGGCATAATCGGCTCTCCGGGAAAATGCCCCTGAAAAAACGGCTCGTTCATGGTGACATTTTTGATGCCGACCGCATGGCTGCCCTCTTCAAACTCCACAATCTTATCCACCAACAAAAAAGGATAACGGTGCGGAATAATTTTCATAATTTCTTTGATGTTCAGTTCCATTTCATTCACCTCTGCGATTCTTCTCTTGTTTTTGCGCCGACATAGGCGTCTAAAATTTCACGGTTCTCCAGCGCACGCCCGGTACCGCAGACCACGCAGTTTTCCGGTTCTTCGGCCGTTACGGTCTTGATCCTGGTTTCGTTTTGAATCAGCCGCTCCATCCCGAACAAAAGCGCCCCTGCCCCCGACAGGATAATGCCTCTCGCGCTGATATCGCCGAGCAACTCCGGCGGCGTCTCCTCCAGCACGCCGCGGATCTCGTCCACGATGGCCCTCGCCGGCTCGATCAAGGCATCATACATCTCGTCCGAGGTTACCTGAATGGTCTTTGGCAGACCGGAAACCAGGCTTCTGCCCCTGACGTCCATCGCAAGCAGCTTGTCCCGTTTGCGGACGCAGCCGATCTTGACCTTTAATTCCTCCGCGGTTCGCTCGCCAATCAAAATGTTATACTTCTTCCGTATGTACCGGATGATGGCGTCGTCAAAATTATCGCCGGCAATCTTAATGGATCGGCTGATTACAATACCGCCCAAGGAAATCACGGCAATATCACTGGTTCCGCCGCCGATATCGACCACCATGCTGCCGCACGGCTGCGTAATGTCGATGCCAACGCCGATTCCGGCCGCCAGCGGCTCTTCAATCAGATAAACCTTTCTCGCGCCGGCCTGCATCCCGGCGTCAATCACGGCGCGTTCCTCCACCTCGGTCACACCGCTGGGAACGCATATCATCACACGGGGTTTGAGCAGACTGCCGAGCAGGCCGCGCTTGGTGACCCGCTGCATAAAATATTTGAGCATCCGCTCGGTGACGCTGTAATCGGAAATCACGCCCTCACGCAGGGGGCGCACCGCCATAATGTTACCCGGCGTCCGCCCCAGCATCTGCTGCGCCTCACGCCCGACCGCCAAAAGCCGGTTGGTATCCTTATCGACCGCCACAACGGACGGCTCACGAATCACAATACCGCGGCCGCCGGCATACACCTGTATGGTGGAGGTTCCTAAATCTATGCCAATGTCTTGTCCAAACATTTGATTACTCCTTTTTAATGTTACAGTTCTGTTACAATTTGATTACAGATCTATTTTACAACATTTTGAAAGGACTGTCAATCAATTCGACATAAATTTAGAAAAAAAGATGACGACCAAGGAAACAGACTACCGCAACCCGCGCAAAAAGACCAACTTTCTGCATCGTTTGGCCTTTTATTGATTTTCCTGCTTCTTGCGCATTTTCCGCACCAAAATCCGCATAAAATAAAACCCTTTTTCGCCGTAAAATTTTAAGAGACAAATCCTATTCTTTAAAAAAATCGGATTCCTCCCGGCGGAACCGCGCGCAGTAAATATGCAGCCATAAAAAATCGGCTGCCATTTTCAGCGTTTTTAAAGAGGCAAGCGGCAAGCCGCTGCAAGCGATCAAAAAGCCGTCCGGCGTCTTTGTCACAGTGTACCCGTCCGATGGACGCGCACTTTCTTTAGAACAAAAAGCAACGGGCACGCCGGCGCTGTCCTCCGCAAAGTTGCTGCGCAAAAAAACGCGCCTTTGCATGGGCGACGCGCCGAGCAAGGTAACCGAAAGCGGCCTATGCAGGGCGCGGCGGCGCAGCGCGTCAAAACGCATCAGCTGCGGACGGCGTGCGGTAATGCCAAGTTCCGCATCATGCGCCGTCAGGGAGCCTGCGTGAAAACGGTACTCATAAATCGGCGTCTGTTCCTTGATATGGCGAATCCGAAACAGCGTGTTTACACGCATAAAGTAGTCATAATCCTCCAGCAGATACAGGTTTTTGGAATAACCGCCAAGCACCGCATCCACGCCGGCGCGGTATAAAAAGGCGGCGCCGATGGTGTTGTTTGCCACCGTGTTCAGCAGCGGCGTTGCCGGCGGAAAGCAAACCCGGCCGCTGCCGGGCGGCAGTTCAAACCAGCCGTGGCCGGTGATGCGTTCTCCGTTTTCGTCCATGAGATATTCGTTGCCAAATACCATGTCCCAATCCGTGTGCCGCCGCAGCGCGCCGGAAAGTGCGGCAAGGCAATGCGGCAGCATGCGGTTATCCGCGCTGAGCCAGG
This sequence comes from Roseburia faecis, assembly GCA_963632045.1. Taxonomy (GTDB): domain Bacteria; phylum Bacillota; class Clostridia; order Monoglobales; family Monoglobaceae; genus Ructibacterium. The sequence continues at coordinate 18,194 of CAVGTH010000025.1, forward strand.
TATGATATTCCCCTTTTGCGGCAGCAAAACCGCGGTTTAGCGCCGCCGGCAGCTTTTGGTTCGTCTGATGAATCACATGGATCCTTTCATCACGGGCTGCGTACCGATCCGCAATATCGCCGGAACCGTCGCAAGATCCGTCATCGACAATCCAAAGTTCCCAGTGCGGCTCTGTCTGCGCCAGCACCGACTCGATGGCCTCGCCAAGATAGGCCGCGCCGTTATAGACCGGCAGCACGACAGAAGTAAGCCCCGGCACGGCGCCGGTTCGGATTTTGGCGGCATGCAGCCTTTTTTTCATACGGTATCCGCGCATGGCCGCCCCCTCCTTTTCATCTCTTCCATACATAACACCCCAAAGGCCTCGTACTCCCACTTTTTATACTGATAGGCAAGGCTGCCGCGCTCTAACTGCGCAAGTTCCCGTGCGGCCAGTGCGCAGCGGTTTTTTAGATAAGAAAGCTCCCAGACAAACGGCGTACAGCCGTCAAGGCATAGCCGATACGTGGTAAAAATACCGGCCTGCAGCGTTTTTTTGGCGTGAGTCAGCGTAAAACGCCGCGCCTCCACCCGGTGCTCGACCTGTGCCTTGGGCTGAATCCCGATATTCCAGCCGCGCTGCCGCGAAAGATAGCATAGCGCCGTTTCTTCGCCGCCGGCGTAGTTTTCTCCGACCCTGCCATAGTCCTCCGAAAAGCCGCCGAGCGCCAAAAGCACACTGCGGCGGATGGCAAAACACGCCCCAAAGGGAAACGCGTACGGCTCCCGTACGGTGCGGTAGCGGCGATACGGAACGCGGTAGGCGCTCCAAAGCGATTCCTGCCCGGAAAGCACCGCCGCCGGGCGCGGATGCGGCAACGTCAAAAATATCTGACCGCCCACAATGGCGGCGTCTTTGCGGCGCGAAAAAGTTTCTTTCATGACAGACGCCAGATTCGGCGCGGCCACCGCGTCATCATCAATAAATAAAAGAACCGCGCCGCGTGCATGCGCGGCGCCGGTGTTGCGTGCACGGGAAAGCCCCGTCTCCGGCTCTCTGATCCAACGAATCTGCGGCGGATAGTCCGTCTCCGGCGGTGCATCCGCGCGGTTCCAGACCACCAAAACCTCATAGTCGCTCTGCGGCAAATCCTGCATAAGCACCGCGCGAATCGCGTCCTCCAGCACCTTACAGGTACCCAGGGTACAGATAATGACCGAGAGCGGCAATGCCGCCGTATCGGGGGGCAGAGCGGCCTTGCGGCGAATATGCCGGCGGCGGCAGCAAAGCTCGCCCATTCCTTTGCGCAGCACAAGCCGCAAGCCACAGCGGTGCAGCTGCGCCGCCGATTGCAGACTGATATTAGCCTTCTCCTGCTCCATCTGTTTCCACCTCCGACGGAATATGAAAAATACCGAGTTTCCCCTCCGCGCCGGCACGAATCTGCATGGCGCCGTCCATGTAATCATAATAGGTAATCGGCGGACCGCCGTCCTGTTCCAGACCGACCGCCAGATAATAACTGCCGCTGCAAAGCGGACTGAGAAATTGAAAACGGACAGTGTTTTCGCCGCGGCGGAGCGTCTGCCGGCCGCGCGTGGTAAAGACGATAAGATCCAGCCCCTCGCGGTTTTTGACCGCGACAGAAAGCGCCGCCGCATCCGAAACAACCGCACTTGGCAGCGAAAACCGAACGCATAGCGTAATTTTTTGCCCGTATGCCCAAAACGAGGGTGCGCGAACCTGCTTGATCGCCCCCACTGCCGAGCCAAAGCGGCGCAGCGCGCCCTCGCCGCAGCCCTGCCCGATGGCGTCCGCCATATAGGCCGCCGTCACCGTATCCACGGCACCGTCCATTCGCAAACGGCCGTGATCAAGCCATAAAACACGGCTGCAAAAGCGGCGGATGGCGTCAATATCATGGCTGACGAACAAAATGGTGGTTCCCTTGGCGCGCAGCGTCTCAAAAAGCCGAAAACACTTTGCCTGAAACAGGAAATCGCCGACCGCGAGCGCCTCGTCTACAATAAAAATATCCGGGTCGTCCAGGGCGGCAGCCGCAAAGGCAAGGCGCAAAAACATGCCGTCCGAATAGGTTTTGACCGGCTCCTGTGCATAGCCGCCGATATCGGCAAACCGGAGAATTTCGGGCAGCTTTGCCGATATCTCGGCCTTTGTCCGTCCGTTTACGGTTCCATTTAAGTATATGTTCCGAATGCCGGTATATTCCGGATGAAAGCCGGCGCCCAACTCTAAAAGCGCGGCCACCCGACCGTCAACCAAAAGCGTGCCGCGGCTTGGCGCACTCACACCGGCAATCAGTTTGAGCAGCGTGGATTTGCCGGAGCCGTTCTTGCCGATGATTCCCACGGCTTCGCCCTTTGCGACCGTAAAACTGATGTCCGAAAGCGCCGTCATAGAACTTTTTTTCGCATGGCGCACTGCCGCTTTGCCGCCGGCCTTTTTGGAATAAATTTTCGTAACATGTTCAGCCTTAATCATCGCTGCCGCGCCTCCTTTTTTGCTTTATTGTAGCATAAAGCCGCCGTTTTGACAAGTTTGCAGCGATTTTTCGGAAACAACACTATGGCTTTGCAGAAACGCTTATGTTGCCGCGCCGCCCAAACGGCCGGACATACAGTCTGCAAAAAAAATACAAGAAAAAAAGAGCGGCAGCAGGAACCAAAAAATGGGGTGCGCATAGGATAAAGTGAACACAAAATAGGAGGTGGAAAACAAGATGTTTGGAAATGGTTGCGGATGCGGTGATTCCTGTCTTTGGATCATTATTTTAATCATTTTGATTTGCTGCTGCTGCGGAGGTAACAGCTGCGCAAACAACGGCTGCGGCTGCTGCGACTAAGCAGGGCAAGGCTACATAACAAAAGCGGGGACGCGGATTCCGCGTCCCCCTGAAAAAAAGACACATCCCGGCGTCTTAGGCGCACAAAAGGCGAACACAATATGCCCTGTGTGCCCAGACTGCCTATCGATAGAAATAAAATTTTAAAAGGGGAGGAGGCGTCTTTATGGGTTGCTTTGGTAACGGTTGCGGCGGTGACAGCTGTCTCTGGATTCTGATTTTAATCATCCTAATTTGCTGCTGCTGCGGTAACAACAACGGCTGTGGCTGCGGCTGCAATAACGGCTGCGGTTGCTAGTACATCCTTTGCTTTGGGGCTGCATACCATGCGGTTTGCAGCCCCAAAAGGGTTCTTCGCGCACCGCCTTCTTTTATCTCCGCGCATCCGCCGCACCGACTGCGGCCGGTGTTTTTTGTTCTTAAGTGAGATTTTTTCTTTTTAGAAGGGCTTTGAGGCTCCTCTTTCGCCCAACCTGATGTTAGCCTATGTTTTTTGGGATAAATGTAGGTTTGTCAATGATATGTTACACTTTTTAAAAAATTTCGCCATCTGCAAGG
>CAVGTH010000026.1:0-17193 GCA_963632045.1 Roseburia faecis
GCGCTGCGGTTGACCGAGGACGGCAAGCAGCAGTTTTTTGTCCTGCGGGATAAGGATGGCGCAAGAACCTGGGAGGGACTGGATCTTCCGGAAAACGGATATCTTGCCCCCAACACCTGGCACGAGCTTGCGGTTTCGTATGATGCGGCACATGACATCACCGTCTGGGCGCAGATTGGCTGCACCGGCGATTATGTAATGCTGAAAAGCTTTAAGCTTTGGAAAGATAACGGCTATGCGCCTGAGGTTCGGATTGGTTACAGCGGTGCGAAAACCGGCGCAAACTCTGTTTGCGATGTCGATTATGTCAAGGTTTATACGACCGACGGCGGTGACACGCCGGATCCCGGCGATGATCCGGAGGCAAAAAGCGAGGCAGAACTGATCGGAACGCGTGCGACCAAGCATGCGCTGGAGTTTACGGATGATATGGGAAAAGGCACAGTGTCAGGCGGTACGCATTCGGTTGCAAACGGTATGTTAAATCTTTCAAACAATGCGGACTACACCAACACGACCTTTACCTATGATGTGGGCGATATTGCACATTTCCGTTTTACAAAGACCAGCACGGGCGCATCTTTCCCGATTTTTGAACTGAATACCAACAATGCCCGGATGCGGTTTCATCCGGAGCCGGGCGGCATCCGCTATACCCGTGCCGTGATGGAGGGCGATCCGGAAAACTATGTGACTGCCGGCGGCGGATATTCCACCTGGCAGGGGATCACGACCGAACCGAACGTGACTTATGATTATCTGATTATCAATAAAGAAGCCGGCTACGAGTTTTGGCGCAAGGCCGGCACCGATACCAAGTATACCTATATCGGTATCACCGAGGGAAAGCATCAGTGGAAGGAAACCAAACTGCGCATCCTGGCCAACGGGGATTCTTCCGTAGCGGTTGATTTTGTTCGGGTATACAGCGTCAATGATCCGGAAAAGCCGGATCCGGACGATCCGGACATAGAAGATGCCGACATCATCACCGGCAGCGGACAGGTTTGGCTCTATGACGACTTTTCCGATCCGCAAAACTCCAAAGCAAAGCTGGAGGACGCGCAGATTACGGACGGAACGGCAAATATCAGACCCGGCACCGATCACAGAGACAACGGTGCGACAAATTTTGCAAGAGTTACCTTTGAATTGGGAGACTATGGCTTAAACGGCGAATGGGTTATGACCATGCGGATGAAACTGAACGCAACCTTCTGGCAGGCGAACATCGGTTTTGGCGGAACCCGTTCGATGATACACATCAACCAGAGCAGCGTCAAGGTGAACAGCAAAGATGTTTTTAACGTGCCGCGTGAGATGGGCGTTTATTATGATTACATCTATTATGTAAAAAACAATTTGACCGCAAGCCTGTACCAGTGCAAGGTCGGGACAAATACCTGGCAGACCGTGTTTGAAAATCAGACGCTGACCGCCTGGGGGTCGAATAAAATTGAGATGAACAGCAATAACACGGAAACCTCCTGGGACGTGGATGAAATCAAGGTGTACAGCGGCACGCTGCTTGACTTTGACGCGGAGGGACTGGGCACCGCACAGGTCAGCACCAAGGGTTCTGTTTTGCAGGGCGTTCCAAACAGTGCGGATAAGCAGGTTTCGGTTATCTTAGCTACATATGATAAAGAGCATGGGTACACCACCTCGGTAAAGGAAGTCAAAAAGACCGTGCCCGGTTACAAGGAAACGCCGCTTGATACGGATTTTGATCTGAGCAGCCTTGATCTTTCTAAAAATGATACGGCAGTTATGCTATGGAATGCGGCAAAGGTTGGATATCCGCTGACAGAGGCGATCGGTTATACTGTGCGAAACACCGCAGCCGGCGCGCCGGAGAGGAATCAGGAAGTCGGACTCACCGGGACGCCGCATTATAATGAGGTTTTCATTCGCGGTTATGCAGGCGCCGTGGACACGGTAGCGGCAACGCTGACCGACCAAAGCGGCGCAATCAAGGCGATCAGCCAGATCAAGACCAATGACTATGGTATGGCAGACAGTAAGATTGCGGTAGATCCCACCTTGCCAAACGGCGAATATGTGTTATACTTACAGTATGGAAATCGAAAAGAGAGCGTCAACGTGAATCTCTATGGCGCAGAAATTTTGACAGAGGGAGCCATTGACAGCGCCGCGGCGTTTGCGGAGATCATCAAGAAGTATGGCAGCGAAACGGAAAAGGCGGCCATGGAGGATGCTGCTTTTGCAGAGGCGGCCTATGCGCGCTATGTCAGCCAGGTCGGCGAGGACGGCACGGACGATTTGTATGTCTTTCAAAATGCTGCCGAAAAGGCCATTGCGGATGAAATGACCGACCGAAAGCTCATCGAAGAAATGAACGCGGCTGCGGCAGCGAAGAGATGGTCGGTGATTGAAACCATTTTGACAAAAACCTATGCAGATTATCTCGGCATTACGGGCGATACGGTTTCGGGGATCCAAAACACCAAGGAACTTTACCTCCGTATGACGGGCACCGTCTATCATAATGCAGAAGAGATTTTAGCAAGACTTGAGAGCGCGATCGCTGCCCAGAAAAAGGCGGAGCAGGAGGCCGGTCAAGGCGGCCGCGGCGGTTCTTCCGGCGGCGGATCCTTTGGCGGCGGAGGCGGCAATAACGGATATAGCGGCGGTGTGGCAATCAGTGATAAGCCGCAGACCGAGACGGTTCCGCCCGTGATAGCGCCGGACGGTACGGATGGCAGCGGAGCGGAAACATTTGCAGATTTAGAGGGCGTTTCCTGGGCGGAGGAGAGCATCAACCGCATGAGTCAGATGGGCTTTGTCAGCGGTGACGGCGACGGCACCTTTGCACCGAACCGCGCAGTGAGCCGGGAAGAGTTTTTAAAGATTGTGATGCATGCGGCCGGTCTCGAAATCGCAGCCGGCGATGGCGTAGAGTTTGTCGATGCGGACACAAACGCATGGTATTATCCCTATGTGGCAAGTGCGTACAGAGCCGGAATCGTCAAGGGAATCAGCGAGGAGCGGTTCGGCATCGGCGAGAGCATTACCAGGGCGGACATGGCAGTGATGCTTTGCAGGGCGCTTGCGGCAGCAGGCGCGGAACTGCCCCCGAAAAAAGCGGCATTTGTCTTTGCCGATTTTTCACAGATTCCGGATTATGCGGCAGAGAGTATCGACCGGCTGTGCGAGGCAAGCCTGATGCAAGGCGTCGGCAATCAGAATTTTGCACCGATGGCATCGGCAACCCGTGCAGAGGCAGCCGTGGCGGTTTACAGAATCTATCAGTATCTGCATGAAACCGCCAAAGGGGCGTGATGGAAGGAGATGGTTACAATGAAGAAGTTTTTAGAAAAAGTAGGTTCTTTGGTTACGGCAGCGGCTTTGACGCTTACCATTTTCCCCATAGCCGGTTCCGGCGCCGCTGCTTCGGCGCAGCCGCTTCGCAGCGCCGAAGAAGGACTGCTGCGGCATATTAAGGTCATTGACAAAAGCGTCGATTACAATCAGGAAGTCACCCGCGGAGAACTGGCATACGTTGCGGCAAGGGTTGCCGGCGCAGAGAAAGACCCGGCGGCAGAGGTTCGGTTCTACGATGTGACAAAGGAGAACCCCTATTTTGGCGATATTGACGCGCTCTTGCAGCTTGGCGTGATTGCCGGTGACGGCGACGGTTACTACCGCCCGGACGACACCGCCACAGAGGACGAGGTTTGCAAGGTGTTCGCGGTGATCCTTGGCTATAAAGAGGTCGGGTACTTTGACACGTATCGCAAGGTTGCGCAGCGTGCGGGATTTGCGGACGGTGTGAACCTTAGCGACGGTGTAAACTACGGCGAACTTTTGCAGGTCGCATACGATGTTTTGCACACGGAGATGTTCGAGCCGGTTCGCTTTGGCGAAGAGACCGAATATCAGTTAAAGGAAGGCTATTACGCCATTGAGCGCTATCACGGTTTGGTTCCGCAAAAAGGCGTGGTAGAGGGATGCCTCGGCACCACGCTGATTCGTCCCGACGACAGTATCACCGAAGGAAAAATTGTGATCGGCGGCACCGTATACGATTGTGAAAACGGCGATGCGCTCCTCGGTCAGTCGGTCATCTTTTATACCGGCCGCGACGGCGGAGATACCGATCGCAACATCCGCTATATCGTATCGGACGACAGAAAAAATGATATTGTTACGATCCCCGGTGACGATGTGATCGAAAAGACGGGCGGCACGGTGCGCTACTGGAGCAACGATAAGGAACGCACCATCAAGGTGTCGGAAACCGCCGACGTGATTTATAACGGCATTGCGTACCCCGATTATACCGAGGAGGATTTAAAGCCCGGTGCCGGTACGGTAACGCTGATCGATAACAATGACGATCATGTTTATGAAGTGATTATGATTGACGCCGTCACCTTTGGCGTGATTAAAACGGTTGACACCGAAAACAATATTGTTTTCTTCCGCTATCCGGAGGATGTCACGATCGGTGACGGCCGTGAAGATACCGAACTGGTCTTTCGGCGCGGCGAATATAAGGCGCTGCCAAGCTCGGTGACGTCCGGGACGGCGGTGGCAGTGAAGGAAAGCAAAAACCAATCGGGCACCAAATACATGACGGTTTATCTGCTGGAGAGCGGCAGCTACGGCGCGGTGGAGAGCATCGGCGAAGATTTTATCAAGGTAGCCGGTGTGACCTATGCGACCAATGACGCGACCGTGACCGATACAAGCAATGCGATAAGGCCCGGTGAAAACGTTACGGTATATCTTTATAACGGAATTTGCGGTGTGATTCTTCATCCGGAAAACGATATGGATAAGATCGGGTATCTGGTGAACGCGCGCAGGGAGAATAAATCCTTTGCCGGTGTTTTAGAGGTTCAGCTGGTTGATACCAACCGCACGCTTTTGGAACTGAAAGGCACCAAGAAAATCATTGTGGACGGCAAGACCTGTACCGACAATGACACGAACACCGTTTTGACAAGCCTGGCGGCGACCGCGGCACAGTCGGCAAAGCCGGATCCCGCGTATCCTTACGCACAGCTGGTACGCTATCGCCTAAACAATGACGGCTATCTGACGCATCTTGATACGGCAGCTTACAACGCAGCGGACGAGACAGAAGATTCTCTTCAAAAGCATACATTTAACGAGACCAACAGTCTGACTTATAATGCAAGAAATGCGGCGTGGTTTGACGGTAACAATTTTGCGTTTACATCGGGTGCGACAGCGCTCGGAACGGTCTGGATGGTTCCCGAAAACGCCCGTGACGAGGCGGACTGGTATCATGCCGGCCTGGAAGAACTCGGCTATAAGGTGGACGCCTATAACTTTGACGACGAATACGCGACCGTTGATTATGTTGTTGCGTATTACACCAAGCCGGAAACATCGGAGGAGGTTGACCAAAACCGCTGGGCAGAGGTAATCACCGGGATTGATACGGTTTTAAATGACGAGGGTGAGCAGACTAAAAAGGTATACACCATTGCCGGCGGCGGCACCACGAGAACCCATACGTTAGATCTGTACGCAGGTGCGGACGCGATTCCGGCCGATCTGGCAATCGGCGACGTGATTCGGGTCGGCTCCAACAAGACCGGTTCTACCGTGAATCTTGTGCAGCGCTTTTATCATATCGGCGTGACCCCGTCCAGCCGGAGCTTTAATGCCGGAAACTCAAATGCCCAGGGGGTTCAGGACGACAGAACCTATATGGCATTCGGAACCGGACTGTATGTGAACAACGGTATTTTAGGATTTACGACGTCCATCAATGATAAGACGGAAAGCTGTGCGGAACGCATCAACTTCTTTAACTTTAAACTTGGCAGTGCGTCGGTATTCGTATATGACAGTGAAAAGTCGGAACCGCAGGTGAAGCAGAGCGATATCAACGATCTGGTGACCTGGGAGATGAACCCGGCGACAACGGATCGTGTTGTGCTTTATGCGAAAGACGGTTATCTGCAATTTGTATTGATCGTGAAATAAGAAAGGGGATACGAACGTGAAGAAACTAACCGCACTTGTTTTAACATTGTGTATGCTGCTGACGATAGTGCCTGCGTTTACGGTTTCGGTATCGGCGGCAAGCTGGACGGACGGATGGACAATGACCGGAAACGGTGCCGCCGTCAAGGACGGAAAGATTCTTTTAAACAGTGCCGCAGGCGAGGTCAAGGCAGTGAAAAACTGGCAGGTAAGCGGCGGAAAGTTTGACGTCAGCTTTACCATGAAGATTAACAGTCTCAGCGGCAGCAACAACATCCAGATTTGTACGGGTCAGTACCGCGCGATGATGGTTCCGGGCTCAAGCGGCTTTAAGGTGAGCAGCAGCAACGGTACGATTCTTGCAACCATCAACTATCCCATCGGGACGGATGTGCACGAATATCGGATTCTCGGCGATCAAAAGCGGTTTACCATGCTGATTGACGGATACTATATTCAGGAGTTTGACGCAGAGTCGTACAGTGCTAAAAACTGGATTGAATTTTGGGGAATCGGAAACGCCAATAATCCCCTGAATATTGAGATTCATGATTTTGTGATCAACAGTGTGCAGAGCGATGTGAAGAGCGGCATTGACACCACCTACAACGATGACGCCATCGACGCCCAGGGCAACATTCCGCCGGGAAATCTTTATGAGGATTTTGAAGACCCCAATAAGGATTATAAAAGATGGCAGCTGCGCGATTCGTGGAAGATCGAAAACGGCACCATGGGCGCCCTGGCAAAAAGCGGCGCGATTGAGCGCACCAAGACGATGCTGGGCTTTAAGGATGAGTTCCGTCTCACCATCAAGGCAAAAACAACCACACTTGGCGCAAACTGCGGTGTTCAGCTTTTTTGGCCGGGTTATAAAACCTATATGCTGATTAAAAAGGATCGCCTGGATCTGACGGTGGGACAGGGTTCGGTGTCCTCGCAGAACTTTGATTCGATCGTGGACGGAAAGTGGCACGAATACACCATCGAGGGCTATAACTACGGACGAAACGTTCGCTTTTATGTGGACGGCGTACTGGTGAGCGATAACGCAGCGGCACCGAATGACCGCACCGACTACCACGTTTATATCTACTGTCAGCCGGTTGAGGCGGAATACAGTGAACTGATTATTGACGAGTTTAACTTTGAAACATGGGATAACAACCTGGAGATTGCAACCCCCTTTGAGGGAGCGGAGTATCTGTCGGGAAGAACGATTGACCTTCAGGCAAAGGTGAGCGGCGACCGTGATATCCCCTATGTGGATTATAAAATCAACGGACAGACGGTAGCAACCGGCAAGGCGCCGGATTACAAAGCGGAACTTAGTGGAATTGCTCCCGGCGCCTATATCATGACCGCATGCTATGAGGATCAGAAAAGCCCGGAGGTAGACTTTACCGTGGTTCCGGCGGTCGAGGGAAGTTTGAAAATCAGTTACGGCGATGACAAAACGGCCGCGGCAAGCGTGGATTTATATGATAAATACCATGCGGTATCCTCGGTCGAGTATCGGTTAAACGGCAATTTGGTCGGCACATCCTACGAAAATCCGTATACGGTGTCGCTCGGCACCCTGCCGGCGGAGGCGGCCACCTTGTCGGCGCTCTGCCGTGATAAGAACGGACTGGTTGTCAGCGAACTGACCGAGAAGGTGTTTCCGTCGCTGGACGATACGGCGTGCTCGGTGAACTATTCGACAGAGGTTGCCTATACCGTAGAGGGCGACGGCGGCAGTGGAAGCTATGAACTGAAAAACGGCAACCACCGTTTGTATCTGAATCACACCAAAGAGGCGGTGACATATCTGACCGACCGCGGCGAAGAGCGCTTTTCGCCCGGTACCGGACGGTTTGAGATTATCACCGAGGGGCCGACCGCCGATGTCTATCGCAACGGGCAGCTGGCGTTTTCGATGATAATGCCGCAGACGAATGAGGTGGGGCAGCGCTATGAAGAAAACGGTCTGGCCTTTACGGATAAAGCGGCATTCCTGCCGCAGGAGCGCGGAAACTATTTTGTCAAGCGGAACGTAACGGACAAAAACGCGGTTTATCACACATCCGGACTTTCCTACATTCACAATCTGGACTTTGTGGCGGATCGGAGTGATGCGGCACGCATGGTTGTCAACGACGGATATTACCGCACCGATCTGGAACTGAAGGATGGCAAGTTTTATGCCTGGACGACCAAGTTTGATTCCAGTGAGCCGTTTTGCAAGGAACTGGCAAGCGCGCTTGATGCGGACAACGTGTACTATCGCGTTGAGACGACGGCCGGTATGTCGCGGCTTTACGGAAACGGCCGCTGGATGGCGTCTTTCAGAAACATGCACTCTTCCGGGGAAAACACCGTTGCGGTCAATGTGACGGGCGGTGACGGACTTTCGTATCTTGCCGTTTCGGATAACACGGACGTGTACCTTTATCGGGACGATTTTAAAAAGACGGCAGAGTTTGATTCGATGAGTTATTTTCAGCTGCAAAACGGTATGAGTGCCTATGTGGATCCGAGCAAGGGGACCATGCTGCTGAACGCACTGGATAAGACGGACGCCATGGCAGAAATCAGCGCCTATGTGGGCGATGCTGACTTGTCCGCCGATGTGACGGTCAATGAGAGCAACGGCGGTTTCTACTTTTTAACCAATCATTCGACGACCAAGATGTACTCAAAGATCGGCTATAACTTTAAAACCGGGAACTATGAGGTTATTTACATGAACGAGGGCGCGGTTTACGAGCCGGGTTGCATCCGGATACCCGGTACCTTCCCGGTCGGCGAAAAAGTACATATGGAACTTCGCATACGGATGCTTCCTGCCGGAAGAGAAATTGCGCTTTTGGTAAACGGCGAGCAAAAGATCGTACAGGTCAAAGGCCCGGATCGCCGCGGCAAGATCGGATTTATCGCCGATGACGCGGTGGCTTATGTCGAAAATCTTTCCTACCGCGCGGATTCCAGACCGGTGCTTTCCGAGACCGAAACCGTGATGGACAGCACTTACTTCAGCGCCAGCCATGATCTGATTGATAAAGGCGACGAGGTTGTCGTTGTCGGAGAAAACAGAAAATCCATGACGACCGCTGACGGCGGAAAGACCTGGAATGTTAACACCACGCCGAAGGAAGGATACAGCTTTAACATTGTTCAGCTGATGGAGGCGGACGGCAGCGGCGGCTACCAGCGTACCGGCGAGTGTATCTCGGTTTGGCGTGAACAGGTCGGACAGAATGAGGACGGCGTGCCGACCTACGATTATGTCACCTATTACTCCAAAGACAACGGCGACACCTGGGAGAGACGGAGCTTTGTGGACGGCAACGGCGTGGCAGGACGTATCACCATGAACAACCGTATTACGCAGGGAAGATCGGGACGCATTTACTTTGCCTGCTGTGATAACAATAATGAGGACTACGGCTATACTTCGATTTGGTACACGGACGACAAGGGAAAGACCTGGACGCGGAGCGAAAATGACTTAGACGCCAAAAAGCTTGGTTACTGTATTCAGGAGGTTGTCTGCCTGGAGACCGAGAGCGGTGTTGTCCGCGCATACTTCAGAAACAACATGGGATTTGTGCACTATATGAACTCCTATGACTACGGAAAGACATGGGATATGGAGCATATCTATCAAACGCCGTTTCTCAGTGCGCTGAACTGCTATAACATCGAACTGGATCCCTATGACATGAAAACCCTGTACGCGGCGTGGGGCTATGATAACGCCAATCTTCACGGGATTGACCAGTGGCCGAGAACCAGATGGGCGCTTGCCAGAAGTCATGACGGCGGCGAAACCTGGGAATATCTCGGTACGGTGCACGAAAACAACGGCAGCGGTCTTGCCATGATGAATTTAAATGTCGGCGTGACGAAGGATTATATCTTTATGGACGCGTTTTCAAGTAACGATATGTCAACCAATTCGCAGCCGTGGGGACGTACCGTTGTGATCGACAAGAAAAAGCTGAAAGGCACCAAGGATTTTGAGCAGCTGCATATGGCAAGCAACGAGCAGATCGAAGTTACCTCGCTGATGACAAAGAAAGAGCGGCAGACCAGTATGCTGATCAGCGATAAAGACGGATGCGCAGTGATAAACGGTTACCGCATCGAAAACGCGGCGGCAAACGACAGCATAGAGGTAGACTGTGCGGCGGCCTTTATCGGCGCGGCTGCGGAGAGCAATGCGGACGGCAGTGTGACGCTAAAGTGCGGCGATTCGGCGGTTGTGCTTCACGATATCTCGGAAAAAGACGGCAGAAAGTATGTAAAAACGGAGGCCTTTGCAAAACAGTTTGATTTGACGCTGAGCCGGAGAGGCGATACGCAGATCATCGGACAGTCAAACTGGAACGACGCGCAAAAGCAGTGCATGAATACGGCGATTGCCATGTTTGCAGAGGAGTTTTAAGAACGATGGACTTATCCCATACATAGATTGGCAGTCATTTTTGCAGTGATGGATGGATGAGTCGGAAAGAGAGGCAAAATGAAAATGGAAAACATCAAAAGTAAGTCGCCGGCGCTGCCGAGGAAAAAGTCGATACCCCGGCGCATGATGGAATGCTGGGAGCTGTATCTTTTTCTGCTCCCTGCCATCGTGATTGTGGCCATCTTTAAGTATGCGCCCATGTACGGGATTCAGATCGCATTTAAAGATCTGATCCCCGGCAAGACCATCGCAGAATCTTCGTGGGTCGGCTTTAAGCATTTTATACGGTTCTTCTCATCGCCGAACAGCGGTATCATGATATGGAACACCTTTAAAACGGCGATTGCAACCAGCGTTTTGACATTTCCGCTCTCCATCATCTTTGCGCTGATGCTGAACGAGGTGCATAACGAGAGGGTAAAAAAACTGGTACAAAATATCTCCTATATGCCATATCTGTTTTCGGTTGTTATCGTAATCAGCGTGGCAAACGTATTCCTGGCGCCGAACACCGGTGTGATTAACATTCTGATTCAAAAACTGGGCGGTGAACAGATTCTGTTCTTTGGCCATGATAAGTATGTTTTGCCGATTTATGTGGTGACCGGAATCTGGTCCGGTCTCGGCTACGGCGCAATCATTTATATTGCGGCCTTAGCCGGCATCGATCAAGAGCAGCTGGAGGCGGCAAAAATTGACGGTGCCAACCGCTGGCGTGTGATCTGGCATATTGAACTTCCGGCGCTTTCGGATACCATCGTGATTATGCTGATTTTAAGCTGGGGTCAGATGTTTGCCATCGGCGCGGATAAGATGCTGCTTTTGCAGACCTCGCTGAATATGAACGCATCGGAAATTTTAAGTACCTATGTGTATAAGGTCGGATTATTGGAAGGTCAATTCGGCTTCTCTACGGCGGTGGAATTATTCAACACAACGGTAAACGTGATCTGCTTGCTGTTGGTGAACGGCGTTGCAAAGAAGATCAACGGCAATTCGTTGTTCTAGGAGGGAAGAGAAATGGCGAGAAAAACAAATAGTGTAAAGTTATCAAGCGGAGACAGAGCGTTTGGTATTGTGAACGGCATTTTGCTTGCAATTATCACGCTTTTGATCGTTTATCCGATTTATTTCATCATTGTAGCGTCTGTCAGTGACCCGACCTACGTCAATCTGGGACAGACCCTGTTTTGGCCCAAGGGCTTAAATATCAGCGGATACAGAAAAATATTTGAGTATTCCGAGATTACCACGGGATATTTAAACTCGATTTTTTACACGGTTCTGGGTACATGCATCAACCTTTTGGTATGCGTTCCGACGGCGTTTGCCCTTTCCAGAAAAGAACTGGTTGGCAGAGGATGGATCAATGCGTTCTTTGTGGTTACCATGTATTTCTCGGGCGGTCTGGTACCGGGATATTTGCTGATTAAAAACCTGGGCATGATTAACACCGTTTGGGCACTGGTACTTCCGGGGGCGCTGAACGTGTATAACATGATTGTATGCCGATCCTTCTTTATGAGCAACATCTCGGATGAGCTGTTTGAGGCAACCAAGATTGATGGCGGCAGCTATACCTCCTTCTTTTTCAAGGTGGTGCTGCCTCTGTCAAAATCGATTATTGCCGTCATGGTACTGTATCATGCGCTGGTACACTGGAACTCGTACCTCAGCGCACTGTACTATATCAGAGACACCGACAAATATCCGCTGCAGCTGATCCTGCGTAACCTGACGGCGTCGCTCAGTGTGGACAGTATTCAGGACGCCATGGATTCTGCGGCGATTTCCGAGAAGATGAAGGCGTCGCAGACCGTGCGCTATGCCGTGATTATCGTAGCGTCGATCCCGGTATTTTTGATGTATCCGTTTGTACAAAAATACTTTGTAAAAGGCGTTATGGTCGGTTCTGTAAAGGGCTAATCGCAGTATAAAAATAAAATTTATATAAAAAGGAGTTGTAAGACATGAAAAAATGGTTTCAAAAGGGCTTGGCGCTCACCATGGCGCTTGCGTTGTTTGCGGTAACGCTGACGGGCTGCGGAGCAAAAAAGGAGGCGTCCTCGGACGGCGGATTCAGCGTGACCTTCGGGGAGCCGACCAACGTGGAAAACAAGGAGAACCTGCAGCATTTTTATGATCGGTTAAATTCGCTGACCGATGTCACGATCACCTACGATCTGCTGAGCGCCGGCGACGGTGCCGACGCATTAAAGCTGCGGTTTGCCTCCGGCGACTATCCGGAGGTCATTATGGGTAACTTTTTGCAGACCTCAGACGTTTCAAAATACGCGGCAAACGGGATACTTCTTCCCTTGGATGAGTATATCAATGAGACGGATACCCCCAATATCTACAAGTTCTTTGAGGACTATCCCAAGAGCAAGGCGGCAAACTATCTGCCG
Source organism: Roseburia faecis (assembly GCA_963632045.1). Lineage (GTDB taxonomy): Bacteria > Bacillota > Clostridia > Monoglobales > Monoglobaceae > Ructibacterium. Next base: position 12,844 of record CAVGTH010000026.1, read on the forward strand.
GACGGGCATATGTATTCTCTGCCGCAGTTTGTAGAGTACGAGCCGCAGTATCTGGAAAACACCATCTTTATCAACAAGACCTGGCTGGATAAGCTGAACCTGGATGTTCCAAAGACCATGGACGATTTGCTTAAGGTGCTGCGCGCGTTTAAGACCGGCGACCCGAACGGAAACGGCCAGGCGGATGAGATCGGTATGAGCTTTTTGGAAAAGAGCGGATATCAGTATCCGGAGGCACTGCTCTCCTGCTGGGGTGTTGCCGCAAAATCCGGTGCGTTTGACAGCTACTGTACGGTAAAGGGCGGAAAGGTAAGCTTTGCGCCGATGATGGAAGAATGGAAAAAGATGATCAAGTATTACAATACCCTGTATTCCGAGGGACTTCTGGATATGGAGTGCTTTACGCATAATAACGAGACGTTTAACTCCAAGATGCAGGCGGACACTTCGAAAATCGGCGTGATCTGGTCGCAGACCTGCCCCATGAAGAATAAGGATGAGTATATTGCCATCGAGCCGCTGGTAGCCGAAGAGGGCGTAAAGCCGGTATGGCACATTCATCCGGGAATTATCGGTAACCGCAACGTGTTCAGCATCACCAACAAGTGCCAGAACCCCAAGGCAGTGATGCAGTGGGTTGATAAGATGTTCACGCTGGAAAATTCCCTGCAGAATATGTACGGCGAACTTGATACCACCATCAAGAAAAACGATGACGGAACCTTTAGCTGGATCGCCCCGCCGGCAGGGAAAACGCAGGCAGGCTTCCAGGCGGAGAACAGAATGCTCTCCTGGGTTGCGTGCATCCGTGCGGAGGATATCGGTACCAAGATTGAGATGAGCGATCTTTGGAAGCAGCAGGGTTCGCAGTTTGAACTCTATAAGGACTTTATCGATCAGGAGCCCTGGCCGCGGCCTTATTACAGTGTTGAAGAGGCCAACCGGATCAGCGAGCTTACCACTGATATCTTTAAACTGGTAGACGAGAAGAAGGCAAAGTGGATTACCGGGGCAGAGGACGTGGATAAGGACTGGGAGAGTTATAAGCAGTCGCTGGAAAACATGGGAATCAGCGAACTGATGGAAATCAACCAGAAGGCGTATGACCGATACATCGAAAAGATGCCCAAATAAAAGCAGCAAACACAAGAAAGGCCGGCGTTTTTGCCGGCCTTTTTTGTGTGCCAAAAAGGAAAGGTGGTGATATTCCCATATTTTTTGGTGAAATTGGAATAGGAAATTTTAAGGCCGCAATATAAAATAGGGGTAGATATCGGGCGGAATGTCCGAGCGCCCGACCGGGTGGAAAACGTGAAAATGCAAGGAGAGAGAAAGATGGAGATTCAGTTTCGGGGTAAGACGGTAGTCATCACCGGCGCGGCCGGCGGTCTTGGCAGCGTCATAGCGGAGCGCTTTGCAAAGCAGGGCGCCGGCGTGGTTTTGTGCGATTACAGTGAGTGCGTGACAGAAAAGGCAGAGGCGCTCCGAAAACAGGGGCTTTCAGCAGTCGGCATTGCCTTTGATGTTACCGATTTTGAGGCAGTTAAGGAAGCAATGAAAAAAATCAAAGACCGGTTTGGCGTTATTGACGTTCTGGTGAATAATGCCGGGATCAATGTCGGACCGGAGCAGAGACAGACGGTCGAAAATTTTTCGGACGAATGGTGGGATAAAATCCAGGCGGTTGATTTAAAAGGCGTCTATCACTGCAGCAAAGCGGCAATTCCACAGATGAATCCGGAGGGGGCGTCAATCGTTAATATCAGCTCGATTGTGGGTATTGTGCCGCTCCGAAATCAATGTTCCTTTGCTGCGGCCAAGGCCGGCGTGATTCAGTTATCCAAGGCCATGGCGCTGGAACTGGCGGAAAAGAAGATCAGGGTCAATGTGGTGGCACCGGGAACGGTCGGGATTGCAATCACCAACCGCCTGTGGGCAGAGGACAGTGCGATGCAGCGGCTTTTATCCCATATTCCGATGAACCGCCAGGCGGTGCCGGAGGAAATTGCCGACGCGGTAAGCTTTTTGGCATCGGACGCCGCCTCTTACATTACCGGTGTGGTACTGCCGGTGGACGGCGGATGGACGGCCGGCGGCTTTGCGCGGGATTTTTAAATCAAAAGGGGGAAAACATCATGCGCCTTGCAGATGATATCACAAGAATGTCCGTGCCAAAGGGCGGCGTCGGTATTTTCTGGGTCGGGCAGGCCGGCTTTGTCTTAAAAACCGATGACGGACGGTTGATTGGTATCGATTTATACCTTTCGGATTGCTGCGAGCGGTATTTCGGGTTTCAAAGGATTATGCCGTATTTATTAGAGCCGCACGAGATAACGTTTGATGAACTATTGATTAGCCATGCACATTATGACCATTTTGACGTGGATGCGATCCCAATGTTATTTCGTCCAAGGACGCACATGATTGCGGCGCACGACGTCAAGGCGGAGTGCGAGCGGCTGGGTATCCGGGGAAACATCGATTATGTCGCGTGCGGCGACACCGTGGAATGTGAGGGGTTTTCGGTCAAGGCGATGCCCTGCGACCATGGCGAACTTGCGCCGGATGCGATCGGCTTTTTGATTGCCGCCGGAACAAAAAAGATTTATTTTGCCGGGGATACGGCGTACCGGCCGGAATATTTTAAAAACCCGGAACTTTTCGGTGTGGATGCGGCGATTTTTCCGATTAACGGCGCATTCGGAAATTTGGACGGTGAGCAGGCGGCAAAGGCGGCTGAGCTGTGCAGACCCCTATGCACGCTGCCCTGCCATTTCTGGAACTTTGCCGAGCATCTGGGCGATCCGAATACTTTTATCGCATCAATGAAAGAGAAAAATTTACCCTATCGCATACTGAGAATGGGCGAGGGAATGGTTTTAAAATAAAGAACGGGAGGGAATCGTTTGAAAGCGTTAACAGTCATAAAACCGGGGCATGCGGAATTTCAGGAGGTCGAAACGCCAAAGGCCAAAGATAACATGATTTTGATTCGGGTTGTGAGGGCAGGCATCTGCGCAACGGATTATTCGATATACAGCGGAGAGAGCAGCTTTGTCCGTGACGGCCTGATCCGTTACCCGGTGCGGTTTGGACACGAGTGGTCGGGTATTGTGGAAGCCGTCGGCGAAAACGTAAAAAAATTTCGAAAGGGCGACCGCGTTTATGCGGATAACGGGGTGAGCTGCGGAAAATGCCCGGCTTGCCGGTCGGGCAACTTTGCGGAGTGTCCGCACATTCGCTCGGTCGGAACCGTAAACGCATGGGACGGCTGCTTTGCGGAGTATATGCTCATGCCGGAATATCATGTCTATCCGATTCCGGATGAGGTCGGATTTGAAGAGGCAGCCTTGATAGAGCCGGCGTCCATCGCGTATGACGCGCTCAAGGGACTGTCGCTGCATCCGGATACAACGCTAGCGGTCATCGGCGTCGGCGCGATCGGTATGACTGCCGTATGGCTTGCAAAATATCTCGGTGCAGGCACCGTGATTGCCGTCGGGCGAAAGGATCATAAGCTGTGCCGTGCCAAGCAGGTCGGCGCCGATACCGTCATCAATAACTGTGAGACCGACGCCGTTTCCGCGATCCATGAAATGACAGACGGCCGCGGTGCGGATGTCATCATTGAGACATCGGGCAGCGAGGCGGCACTGCGGCAGGCCTTTTCTATGGTGCGAAACCGGGGGACGATCGCAATTGCAAGCTTTTATGAAAAAGATCTGGATCGGATTCCGATGGACAGTATCGTTCTGCGCAGTCTCACCATACGGGGCGCGGCCGGTTGCTTCGGCAATCCGCAGGCGGTCTGCGAGATCATGAAAAAGAATCCCATAAGCATTCTGCCGGTTATTAGCCATCGGGTTCCGTTTGCGGAGTGTCTGGACTTCTTTGAGCATGCCGAAAAGTACAAAAATGATAAAATAAAAGTCATGATAACATTTGATGAGGAGGAGCGGGAAAAATGAAACAGTTAAAGCCGGTTGTTGTGGATGTAAACCGTGTGATGCCGCTGAAATTCGGCGATACCTATGAGTCGCGGATGATTTTGGATCACGTGATTACAAAACGGGAGAATGTGATTCAGATCAACCACGGGACGGTCAAGGCCGGGGCTGCCTTAGGCGGCGCAACGCACGAAGAGGACGAAATATACTATATTTTAGGTGGCACGGGAAAGCTTACACTGGACGATCAGACCATTGATGTTCACGAAGGACAGGTGATTTTTATACCGGCCGGTTGCTTTCATGCGCTGGATAACCGCGAATCCGACGCGGATCTGACGATTTTAACCTTTTGGCGCGACTGGAGATATAATGACGCCTACGAAGAACGGTTAAAACAGTG
>CAVGTH010000026.1:17203-19943 GCA_963632045.1 Roseburia faecis
AGTGGGGGACATCCTATCGGACGATTGATGAAGAGGAGGAAAAATAAGATGAAACTGAATCAGTATATTGACCATACGATTTTAAAACCAAGCGCGACCGAGGCGGACGTCATTCGGATTTGTAAAGAGGCAGCGGCGCATCAGTTTGCCTCGGTGTGCATCAACCCGTGCCATGTCGTACTTGCGAAAAAACTTTTAAACGGATCGGGGGTCAAGGTGTGCACGGTGATCGGATTCCCTTTGGGGGCAAATACCAGCGAGACAAAGGCGTTTGAAACGGAGCGTGCATACGCGGACGGCTGCGACGAATTCGACATGGTTTTAAATATCGGTTATTTAAAAGCGATGGAGTACGAGAAGGTATCGGAGGACATCAAAGCCGTGGTAAAGGCGGCAAAGGGCAGGTGCGTCAAGGTGATTATTGAAACCGGACTTCTCACCGATGCGGAGAAGATCAAGGCAACCGAGCTTTCCTGTGCGGCCGGTGTGCAGTTTGTAAAGACCTGCACCGGTTTTTCGGCCGGTGTTGCGGAGCCTTCCGATGTGGCGCTTATGAAGCAGCACGTAACAAACGGCGTGAAGGTCAAGGCTTCTGCCGGGATTAAAACAAGAGAAAAGGCGCTGGAACTGATCGAGGCCGGAGCGGATCGTCTGGGAACCTCCTCCGGCACGGCAATCATCGAGGAATAAAAGGAGGGGCGAACCATGAAAAAGGTGGTAGGCGCCGGGAGCCTGGTGGTTGATATTACGGCGTATGTGCCGCATCTGCCGCGGGACGGCGAGACCGTTTTAGGAAAGACGGTGCGCTTTGGCCCCGGCGGAAAGGGTAATAATCAGATGACCGCGGTGCACCGCGCCGGTGCCGAGGCGGTGGTGATCTCAAAGGTCGGTGAGGATTTTTTGGCCGAGATCATGAAGGCGCATTATGAGAGAGAGGGTATGTCTAAAAAGTACATTGAAACCGTAAAGGGCGGCGAGACCGGCAGCGCGCTGATTGAAGTCGATGAAAACACCGCGCAAAACGCCATTGTAGTGATAAAGGGCGCCAACGATGCAGTCGATGCGGCAGCGGTGGAGGCGGCGGAGCATGAGTTTGCGGATTGTGACGCGGTACTGACGCAGCTGGAGACGGGACTTGGATCCGTATTAAAATGCAAAGAGCTGGCGCAAAAATACCAAAAGCCGTTTATCCTAAACCCGGCGCCGTATCAGGAGATTCCGGACGGACTGTTTGAGGGCGTTGACTTTTTAACGCCCAATGAAACCGAGACAGAGCAGTTTACCGGTCAAAAAGTGGATTCGCCGGAGAGCGGTTTCTTGGCGGCGGAGATTCTTTTAAATATGGGCGTCAAAAATGTGGTGATTACGCTCGGAAAGGCCGGCGCTGTTTATGCAAACAGGAAAGAGAGAGGGTATATTCCGGCGATCTGCGTGGACGCCGTCGATACGACCGGCGCAGGAGACGCCTTTAACGGGGGACTTGCAGCAGCCATTGCCGCCGGCATGCCCATCGAAAAAGCGCTGCAATTTGCAAACTGTGCCGGTGCCTTATCGGTGACAGCGCGCGGAACGGCGCCGGCCATGCCAAGGCTTGATCGGCTGAAAGAATTTATGAAGAAACACTATGGCGCAGAGGTGACGGAACTTGATTGAGCATTTTGGCATCGTCGCAGAGCAAGTGATGATTTTATTTATCCTGATTGCGGTGGGTTATCTCTGTAACAAAAAAGGACTGCTCTCCAAAGAGGCAAACAAAAAGATTTCAAACCTGGTGGTGCTGATCGTAGCGCCTTGCGTGATCATTCTTTCGTTTGAAAGAAGCTATACGCCGGAGCTTTTGAAAAATTTTGGGATCGCGATCCTGATTGCAACCGCCGCCCATATTCTTATGGCGGTCATTGCCCATTTTTTGCTGCACGACCGCGACGCATTAAAACGCAGGGTATACCTGTTCGGCGCGGTGTTTTCCAATGCCGGGTTTATTGCAATCCCTCTGCAAAGCGCCCTGCTCGGAGAAGAAGGGGTTTTTTACGGCGCCGCCTATCTGGTTGTGTTTAATATTATGATGTGGAGTTATGGTGTGGTACTGATGAGCGGAAACCCAAAACAGGTTTCGCCGAAAAAAATACTCCTGTCGCCGGGCATCATCGGCGTTGCCGTGGGGTTGGTGCTCTTTTTGGGTTCTGTTCGGCTGCCGGCGCTGATTCGGCAGCCCATGGAATATTTGGCCGGGCTGAACGTACCGCTCCCGATGCTGGTTGTCGGGTATTATCTGGCGGACACGGATTTGAAAAAGGCATTTGCAAACAAAAAAAGTTACGGGTGTATTTTGCTGCGGCTGCTCGTTTATCCGCTGGCAGCCTTTGGACTTTTGTATGTGTGCGGCGTGCGCGGCGCCTTGCTGACGTCAATGGTGATTTCGCTGAGCGCACCGGTCGGTGCCACGGTCACCATGTTTTCCGAAAAGTTTAATAATGATACAAAACTTTCGGTGCAGCTGGTATCTCTTTCGACCCTGCTTTCTATGGTGACAATGCCGGTGATTGTCGCACTTGCCCATATGGTATAAAAAAGATGGCAGCCGCTCTGCCATCTGAGTTTGTCGATAAACCTATTTTGCGAAAAATTTCATTTTGATTTGATCGCCGTCCCCTGTTCCGCCATGCCTACCACGGCGGCGCGGCAATGAAATTTTTCGCCGATTTCACGCCGTTTTCGGCAAGATATTGCGACATTGCCG
>CAVGTH010000027.1:0-17890 GCA_963632045.1 Roseburia faecis
AAATTAAACCCATATGGTGAATTTTCTCACCGTTTCGGCGTGAAAAGGATCGCACAGTTTCACCGAATCCGGCTAATACATTTTTCGCAGAAAGCCCCCTTTTTGAAAAGGGAGCTTTTCTGCGCAGGTAAAAGCCCTGTCAGGATATACCTTCATGGGTTTGCCATTTATGGCTGTTTGACAACAAATGCGCCGTCACAGCCGACAACCGGCTTGATGTTTTCAAAGCCGTCCCACAGGAATACCTTGACCTTTGCGGCCTTTTTACCGGTCGGCACGGTATAGATTTCTGTGGTGTCGCTTGCCGATGCGGCAATTGGCTTTAAACTTACGTCTACCAGACCGTCCTCTGCGTCATAAGCGGCAAAGATCAGCTTTTGCTCCGATGCGGCCGGTGCAACGATTGCGCGGATCTCGTTTGCAAACAGGGTCTGATTTGCAGTCGGCGTCCAGGACACTGCGGCACCGTCGGTCAGTACCAGCGGCGAATCAGCCGGCCCGTAAATCTTCACATAATCCAACTCGCCGGAAACATCCGCGCTGCTGCCGTACTTTTCTACATTAAAGTGCGGATCGCCGCCGGGGTAACTGCGTTTTGGAATGTTTTGTCCCACAAGCGTCCAGGCGTCATCGTCCGCCTTTTGGATATAGATGTCATAGGTCTGCCCATCTGCACTGCGGACAATCCGTACCGTCTGCCATTGGTTTGCCTCATTGGCAAAAACATCTGCCTCAACCCACTGCGTCCCGTTATGATACATCGACTTATTCCGACCGTTTCTTGCCCGCCAGCTTAACTGGTTATCCTCATTAAAGAAACTGAATCCCATATCGTCGCTTGTCTTATAGCGCACCTCAGCATAACCGCCTGCCGGAATGGTGGCGTTCGTCACATTATAGACGGCATAATTGCTCTCGTAATCCGGCGTCTTCTGATCTTCTCTCAGTGCTGCTTTATAATCAAGCTTTAAGGTTCCGTCTGCCGTGATCGAGCGGCGCGCCTGTGAAGCAGCATCCTCTCTCACATACTTGTTGGAAAGTCCGTCTCCGTCGGCCTCAAATTCCTCATCAAAAAGCAATCTCTGTGCAGCCGCCGGCTTTGCCTGTGCATCTGTCATGCCGATTCCGCTTTTGTATACCTTGTAGTAGTCAATGTAGACATCATTACCGTTCGGCACAGCCGTGTATCCCTCATTGATAAAGCGGATTCCGTTGGCACCACCTGGACGCAGGCTGTCGGTTATCGCCTTGATACTGCTAAACTTCGTATCGCTGTCCAGTTTCCAGCGAAGTCCTAAGCTATCCTCACCCTCTCTGGTAATCAGATAGGTTACCCACTGATCGGAAAAATCCGCGACGCTGAGACTGATAGCGGAATTGTTCTGGAAAAATTCCAGGGTTCCGGTATTGCTGATCTTCATAAATGCACGGGTATCTTGCTTTGCACCGAGTTCCACGGTCATCACGCTGCCCAGTTTCCACTTTGCGCGGATTTCCATCGCATCGCCCACATTGGCAAGCGGCGAAAAACCGCCGCGCGTCCACTGAGACGCATTCTGGTCGTTCTTAATCTGCATATTACCGTCGGCATCCAGTACCGCGTAGTCCGGCGTAAACCCAAAGCTGCCGTCGATGTCGGCACCCTGGTAACTCTTACCGTTATAACCTTCTTCAAAGTCCACATATTCAGCCAAGGCATGGTTCTGCCCGATGCTGCTCAGCACTTCTTCCAGCGTTTCTCTTTTCTCCGGCTCGCGGTAGATGCGGAAGAATTCCACATTCAGGCTTGCCCCGACCGCAACTCCGATTCTGGCCGATCTTGCTGTGGAATTTGCAGGCAATCCGTCCGTCGTCGCCAGATACTCCCATGTGCCGGTGGTATTATTTTTAACCCAGAATTCCAGACTATTGTTCACCGCGGTGCGTACAATCAATTCAACCGGCGTGTCCTTCGCCCTGGCGGTACAACTCAACGTAGGCCAAGAGCCGCTGGCAGGCGCGTAAATAAAGCTAGTGTCCGTAAAGCCAAATCGGCGGCGATAACCATCACCCCAAACCTCAAAGAAATTCAGCGCGCCTGTGCCCGTCGTCTCGGTAAACTTTGTATAAATTGCCGCAGAATCGTTCATATTAACGCTGCCATCGGTGAATGTCCAATTTGCCTCCGCGCTGGTTGCCGTAAGCGCCAGACCGTTTTCCGTAATTTGAACCGACTGTCCATCAGCCGTAGAAATCGTTCCGCCCAGCAGATCTGCTGCTCCCTGAAATGTTTTGTCTACGCTCAGTTCCATACCATCCAACAGTTTTTCGGTTGTGACAGGTTCCGGGTTGTAAATCTTGACATAATCTACGTCTAGGATAGAATTTGTACTGGTGCTTGCACCCCAAAAATACATTTGCAAGCCTGCCAAAACTTCCTTCCACATCTTAAAAGAAGCCAGCATTACATAATCACCGGTGCAATTCACCCTTGCCCAAACAGTGAGGTTGTGATCTGCATCGGGCTGAATTGCCAGTTCATGCCAGGTATTTGGAGCAAGCCGTCCATTTTCCGGAAGCGTCAGATTTGTCCATGTTCTGGTGCCATTATTATCATATAATACACGGAGCTGCTGTCCGCCGTCCTCGTCTCGTCTTAACGCAAACCGCGCACGATATCCATTCACATCGTTTCCGTCAAAGATAATTGTATCAACATCTCCGGTTCCGGTATGCGCATAGCGGAATTTAATTTTGGTAAGCGAACCCGCAGAACGGGAAATACTCGCACCATCCGCCGTTTTAACCTCATGTCCGCCGTCAAACGCTCCCTGTGCGATCTGATGCAGGTAGGTAACGCCGTCCTCGCTTTTCAGTTCCGCTTTGGCAGAATCAAAACCGGTATAGCCCTCGTCAAAGTCGAGCGAAACCGCAGGTTCTGCCATCATACCGTCCATCAACTGTGCCTCGGTCGCGGTATCACCGGCCTCTGCTGCCGATGCCGTCACGGGGAGCACGCACAGGGATGAGAGAATCATCATGAAAGAAAGCAGTCCTGCAATCCATTTTGTTTTTTTCATCATACTTCACTCCTTATTATAATTTTTACTATCGCCACTGACATCACCCAAATACGGGTGCTGATCTGTTTAAAGGAGGTGGCAGCTCCATTTTTTTCGTATTCCGCCCGTCATGTTGTTTGCGTTCTGCCCTTTTACTTTGCCGCACGGACGGTCAGGCTTTGCACCGCATGATCTTCACACGGCACCATGGCGCCAAAACCGTTCCATAAGAACACCTTGATTGTCTCAATGCCGTCGGCCGAGCCGTCAAACAGATAGGTTTGGTTTTCACTGCCCATCCAAAATGCCGGGTCTATGATGGTCTCGGTCTGCACCTTAACCAAAGCGCCGCCTTTGGCATATCCGGCAAAGACTAAAACGCCCTCTGCATTGCGGCCAACCACCGCCCGCAGTTCACCGGGATAGCTTAGCGGTACGCCCTGCTGCGGCGTCACCGACACGTCCCGTCCGTCTGTCAGCGTCAAACTTTTGTCCGGCCCGTAAATCCGGAGCGTATCGATTTTGCTTGCCGCAGCCCCTGCGCCGTATCGCAGCAGCAACAGTGAGGTCGGCTCTTTGCCGCCGTTTCCGCGCGGCACCGCACCGGTGATTGTTTTCAGCCACTTTTGGCCGCCGTCCTTCTTCATATAGACATCGTAGGACGCGCCGTCCGCGCTCCGTACAATGCGACAGTTTTGGTATTGGTTGGGTTCAAAGGTATAGCCGTCAAAATATTGCCAGCCGCCGTCAGCATTTTGATCGGTACAGTTTGCACTGTTTGGCAGATTGGCAAACCCGATCTGAAACTCGGTATCCGGCGCAAAAAGCTTTAGCTTGAGCGGCGCGTCTGTCAAAAACCGCAGTTCTGCATAGCCCCCGGCCGGAATCGCAAGATTGCTGACGCGGTACTGTCCCATATCCTGATCCGCTTTGGCGGTCGTCAGCTGCAAATTGCCATCCTGCACCGCAGCGCGATTCACCTCCAAAATCTTGTCGCCGGCAAGTGCTGCATCGTCCGTAAACTCCTGCTGATAAAGCGGTATCGCATTTTCCGCCTTGGTATCTTCCTCGCTGACACTGTAAATCTTATAACTCTTTACATAGGCCTGTGCGCCGTCACGGTAAGTTCCGTTGCCGCCGATTAAGGAGACCCCTCCGGCGGAGGAATCCGCAGTGCGCTTTCCTCGGCTTTTTAAAACCGGGCCATAAAAACTGTCCTGTCCCTCATTTTTGACATACAGTCCGTAGCACGCGCCCTCGTTGCGGATTAAATAGGTGTTCCATGCCCCTGCGATTGCGGCATCGCTTGCCACAACCGTCTCAGCAGCACCGTCCATCTCATAGGCGCCGTAACCGTAGACATAAAACCTTGCCGCATGCCCGTTCCCGTCACGAAGTTCCACCGTCAGCTGCCCGGACTCCGGTACCATCGCGGACAGTTCCACGGCGTCCCCGGTATTTGCCAGCGGCGAAAATCCGGCCGTCTGCTTGCTCCACCGGCCGGGATAACCGTCCTCGGCATGATCGGCGGTGAGTGCAAGTCCGCGCTCATCGGTCGCGGCAAAATCTGCCGTAACACTGCCGTCAAAGACCGCGCCCATAAACTTTCGGCCGTTAAAGTCCTCATCAAACTGCATAAACTCCCGAACCACGGCGCCGGATTCTAACATATCATACACGGCGCCGCCGAGCGGCCGGTAAATTTTAAGAAAGTCTACATCCATCTTTGCACCGGCCGCGGCGTGGAACCGCACATAGGCGCCGTCATTTTCCTCCTTACCGGCTGTGGTGCCAAGATAGTTGTAATGAACCCGATCGGTACTGCGCCAGTAAGAAAATCCGTTTTCTGTGTTTAAGATGATGTAGTCATACGTGGTACCAATCACAGAGGCCGTCCCCGAAAAGTTCGCATAGCCGCCGCTGCCGGTGACAAAGATATCACTTCCTGCCTCGCCGGTATTCAGCCGCATGCGGTTGCCGCCGCTGCGGATTTCAAAAACGCAGTTTCCGCCGTGATAGGTAAAACGCAGATGCGCGATATCACCAATGCGAAAATCGGGATCATGCGCCGATACGCAGTTGACTGCGCCGTTTTCGGCCGCCGCAGATAGCTTTAGCAGGCCGCCCTCTGCCTTTGCCGATGACCCGTCTCCGTGGAGATAGGGCTGATTCAGTTCTGTAACTTCTGCGGTATCGCCCTGCGGAAGCATTGCAGAAAGTTCTGCGTCCGTATCCAGGCAAACCGTGGGTTCTTCTTGATTCATCCCGGCAAGGAGAGCATCTTCTGTCTCGGATATGACGTCCTCTGCGTCGCGCTCGGTCGGGCTTTTGCCAAACAAATCGACCGCCGTACGCAGCGTTTGTCTCTGCCCGGCCGACCAGCTGTCATAGCTGCTGAGGATCAAGGTGCCGTTTTCCTCGCTGACGCTCAGATGAAACCGCTCCGCAAAGGTTTGAAGCGGTATATAGCTCTTTCCGCCGCGAACCGTAATCTCCGATGCCGCAAAGGGGATGCTTGCACTTCCTACGGTAAGATTCACATTGCCGTCCGTTCTTTCTGCCGTCGCGCCGACAAAGGCCGCAGCAACCTCTAAGCAAATAGCGCCGTCGTATACTGCATTCCCGATCCGCGCACCGTCAAGTTCTGCGCTATGGCTCTTTGCGTGGATCAGCAGTGCGCCCTTTTGCAGGTTCTCGCTGATAAGGCGCGTCTTTTGAATCTGTGCCGCATCGTACATATGCAGCTGCTCAAAATCCATGGTCGGTTTCAGCTGATCCTTCTTTACCACAATTGTACGGCTCCAGGACTGCGGATCGTTGTTCATCGTATCGTCCGAGTACGCATTCAGCACAATGTAGTTTTTTGCCACATTGATGCTAAGATTCATCATCGAAAACTGCGTCCCGTTGTTTTCGTGTACTGACCCCAAAAACTCCCAGGTTTCGCCGCCGTCATGGCTTCTGGCAAATGCCCACCGGGTTCTTGGGTACTGGTCAGTCCCGTGAAGGTTTGCATTATCATAACCCCACGCCGCATACAACGTTTTCATATCATAGGGATCCAGTTCAATATTAAAGCAGTTTAAGGTGCTGAGAAACGGCGTCTGATAGATATGATCAAGATCCCAGGTCACACCGTAGTCATAGGAGTTGAAGTAATGCACCAGCCCCATGTTGTTACGAAAATACGCGCGGACAATTCCTTCGTCCGTCTCCAGGCAGACAACCTCCTGAATACAGTACCCGGTCACCTTTGCATCAAGATCCGTCTCGCTCTTGTGCCAGGTCACGCCCTTGTCATCGGTATACCAAACCGTGGTGTAGCCAAAATCTTCATTGTTATTATCACAGGAGGCAAAGTATACCCGACCCGATTTCCCCTGGGTGATACGGTTGTTCATGGTAATCCGCCCTGCCGCCGATTCCGGTGCAAGATAGCCGTCTCTTTTGATCCAGGACGCGCCGTTGTTTGTCGAATAATAGGTCAGATAGTTATAAAGACCCACACCGTTTTCATCGGTACCGGTTTTGGTACGCTTGACCGAGATTACCTCATTGGTTCGCTCGATTCCTGTGTGCGTTCCGCTCTTTAACAGCAGTTTTCCGCCTGTGACCGTCTCTGTCCCCTGCGTGCCGGAAAAATCAGACACCATAGTGCGAAAATCCTCGTTACTGTCAATGATGCGCGCAGGCGCTGCGGTATCGACCGTACTTAAAAGATCCGCCTCGGTACTGTCGCTGCCCGATATTGCCCCCGGAACCGGGCGGTATATCTTAATAAAATCGATCTCGGTTTCGGCAAAGGTACCGATTTCGGTCGTATTCGCCTTAATCACGACGCTCTCTGCCGCCGTACTGTCACGCATACCCTCCGTATTTCCTAAAAAGCTGTAGTGCATCTCCTCCGCGGTCTTTGCCCAGCATTCGTAATGATCGTTTCGCTGAAAGACAATGACATCATAGGTTGTGCCATAAACCATCGGGTAGGGAAACACCTTGAGTTGGTTTTTCTGATACAAACACAGGCGATTGCTGCCGCTGCCCTCGTTTTGCAGCCGAAAACGGTAGCTGCCGTTATAGATCTCGATCATGGTGGACTTTGCCTTTGGCGTAAAGCGCAGATGCACCGCGCCGTTTTCAACGAGGCCGGTCTCACCGGAGAGGGCCTTGGACTGTTCGCTCCAATTTCCTGTCTTTTTCTCTGACAGGCGAATCATATTGTAAGAAGAACCGCCAATCGTGCCGCCGGTTTTCCAGTCCTTGCCGCCGTTATTTGAGGTCATCCATTGACCGGAATCCGAAACCATCACCAAATCATTGCCGCGTTCTAACAAATCCAGTGTGGGCGGAACCTCTGTGCCTGCATGCACCGTATCGGTCACGCCGCTCACCGGCTTTGTATCGCCGCGGTAAGATAAGTTGTAAATTTTCGCGGTACTGTCGCTTAGGATAAAGCCGACCTTGCCGCGCTGCGCCGCCGCCTGATTTTGGGTGATGACCGCCGCGCCGTCCCGGTACAGCGTAACCCGTTTTCCGTTTTCGGTCTGCTCGGCCTTCACCTCGAAATGAACGGTCGTGTCGGTCAAAAGTGTTCCGGCCGCCTTGACCGTTTCGGTAACGTCGTCATTGTTTCGATCCACAATTTCAAAATTCTGCGTTTCCGCGTTATATCCGATCTTGGTATAGACATTCGTCACACTGTGATTGAGCAGGAACCAAAAACCGCCGCCGCACCGCGAAAGGTTCACATCACAGGAAAGGCTTGCGTCACCGGCGTACGCCGTCAGTTCCGCAATCGCATCGGTCAGCCCCTCGGCGTCTAAGGTCATGCTTCCGTCCGCCGTATCGACACTAAGTTCCATGCCGCCTGCCGTCTGATAAAAGTCCGCAGACGGGATTTCCGCCGCGCCCTTAAAATCGTCCCGGTACAGGTACAAGTCCGTGTTGTCATGCACCGCCAGATACCGCAGCCCGTCGCCTGCGGTAATATCAACCGCCAGCGTCTCTGCCCCGGTACTGTGCGCATTGCGGAAAGAGGCAAGCCACTTTCCGTTTCCGTATAGCCGCGACATGCCGGCCACTGTCTCCACACGGTAATACACGTCGTCCGCATCGACCGCATCGGCAATTTCCTTGCGCAGCGGTGTGGACTTATCAAACTGCGTCATCCAGACATAAAACTTTCCGTCCTCTAAACTGATGTCGGTACGGTAATATCCGTCATTTAGCACAAGCCGCGCACCGTCGGTCTTATCTGCAACAAAATCCAGGTTATGAATATAGGGAAGATCAAATACCGTATAGCTGCTCTCTGCATCGCTCACATTTCTTTTTACAAAATAGTTTCTTCGGTTTTGGGGAACCGAAATCTCTTTTTGCGTAAACTGCAAACCGTCCTCTCGGTACTGCTGCCCGATCTCTCTCGTCTGCGGCATAATGAATGAAAACGCAAACTGACCGCCGAAATAGACATCGGCAGACGGGCCTTCGGTAAGAATGGTGAACGAGCCGATTCCTGCCGGATAACTTTCCTCGCCCGATGCCGTCTGGTAAAATACCTCATCCGGCGTATGCCGAAGGTATAGCCGATGGTTTCCGTTTTTTAGTTCATAAACCGCGCTGCCTAAAGCACCGCCCACCGTGTAGCTGATTTCGTTGGAACTGTTTTGAGACGCCGTCCCCTCGTTCAGCACCGGCTGCATCGCCTTGGTTTCCTGAAACACCGACATTCCGTCCGCATTGCGCGCAACCGCGGTCAGCGTATGCGCCTCTGCCGTCACATTTGCAATTGCCGCTTGATACGGCGCCGCTGCCGATGATGCCTGCAAAATACCGTCTATGTAATATTCCACATAAGAAACCTTGGATTTAGGATCGCTGAGTGCTGCCGACACCCGGATGCTGCTGCCGCTCCACGCGGCATCCAAGGTTCCCGTCACCGAGGATTTTACCGTAAAAGAAATTTTTTCGCCGCTCCACGCGCCGTATGTCGGCGTGATTTCATAGTTTCCGGGCGGCAGGTTCTCGATGGAAGCCGTATATCCGTCTGCCGCACTGCCCGTTGCGACCGTGTTGCCGTACATTTGATAGGCAACAGAGGGAATCGCGGCACTGTCCTTTGTCACATTTGCCATCAATGAAATCGGCTGTCCTTCCGGATAGACCGCACCTTGAAATGGGGTAAGCATAAAGATCGCGTTTTCTTCCGGCTCAAAACGGAAATCATCGATCTTCATGACCGCGTTGTCCGCCTCGATCGCCTGGTTATAGAAAAAGATATGATAATCTGTTCTTGTGCTGTCCAAAAACTCCACATCCGCGATCACCGTACCGTCAAGATAAATCATCGCGTTTTGAGAACGGTTATAACTCTTGATTTTATATTCGTGAAACGCGTCGCCCAGGTTTTCAAAGCTTTCGCTGGGGATGTGGCCGTTTTTGGTATTAAACAAAAGATATTTTTCCTTGACGGAAATATACAAACATTTTCCGGGAACAAACAGCTGGATTCCTGTATTTGCGCCAATCTTCGGCACACTTGCGTGAAAGGTAATCGTGTACTCATCCGAAACCTGCAAAGCCTTTTTGACGGATTCCGCCTTGGCGCTGTAATTCGTATTGCTAAGACATCCGTCGGAGATTTCCCAGCCATCGTTTAAGTTCCACCCGGTTTCGCTGCCGTCAAAGGTATCGTAAAAGGCGCCGTCCGCCGGCTGCGAAGCCGTGTCCTGCCGCACCGCATGGGAGACAAAATTCTCCACAATCAAATTGGCCGTCCCCAGGGTGCTTCCCATATTCCATACCTTAAGCTTTGCGCTTTGGCTGTTGTTTTCGATCACAAAATCCTGCAAAAAGGTTTCGTCAACAAACAGCTTGCATTGGTTGCCCTCGCCGATGAGCCGATATGTATGGGTGTCCTTCCCGATCGGATAAGAAATCGTCCCGGTCACAAATCCGGTGCCGTCCGCATCGGGCGCATGATAGGTGATTTTATCGCTGCAAATCGCCATAATCGCCCGGTAGGTACCGGTGCAGATCTGCACGTTTTCGTATCCGCTAAAAGCATTGACCGTCATCGTCCACTCTACGTCAAACCGCGCACCGCCGGGGTTCCAGTTCATCTGTGCGATGGACTCGCTGCCCTCCGGACTGTTTAAGATAATCCGTCCGCCGGAAATGACCGCACCGCCGGAGATGTCCCAGTTATCACACCAGGCCGCTGCCGCCGCAATCCTCCCCGGCAGCAATGAAACCAACATCAATATTCCCAATATTCCAGCCAGCATTCGTTGTCTCTTCACCGCAATTCAACCCCTCAGCAAATTTTACTATCAAGAGCATCTATACCCAAAGTACCCCGTAATCGACCGCCTTTTATTTGATTTTCAAGATGTAAAGTTTTTTCTGTCTCTGTCCTTTCTGCTAAATCGTCAGGCCGGCATCCTTTACCTTTGCAATAATTTCCTCTTTTTCGGCCCGGCTGTATCGCTTCATCGGAAACGCTGCGTTTCCGACCGGGAATCCCTTTGCCTCCAAAATAACCTTGGTGCACGGGATGCATTTATAATCCCGCAGGGCGGAAATCACCCGATCAACCTTTTTCTGTACTAAAAGGGCGCCTGCCATATCGCCGGCACGATACTTTTCATAAATTTCTTTAAACCACGGCAGCATATAATTATACGTGGTACCGATGCCGCCGACCGCACCGGCCGCAAGACCGCAGAGCAGCATCTCATCCGGCCCGTTGATGACGCTCATTTTATCGCCGACAACATTTTGAAACTCAATCATCTTAAAGTAGTTGGGCATGGTCCATTTCACCGATGTGATATTATCAATCTTTGTCAGACGGCGAAACAACTGCGAAGATAATTCCACATTGACCGCCGGTGTATAATAGAGCATCAGCGGGATATGTACCTCGGCCGCGATCGCCTTGTAATAATGGTATAAGTCATCTTCATTATAGTCAAAATAAAGCGGCGGAACAATGGAAATATAATCCGCGCCGACTTCTTCGGCGTATCTTGCCAGATACTTTGTGGTCGCAAAGTTAATATCGCTGACGTGAATAATCTTGGTAAGTTCCTTGCCGATTTCCTGTACGGCCGCCTTGTACAGTTCCTTTCTGGTCTCCATCGACAGCAGCAATCCCTCTCCGGTCGCTCCGCTGATGTAAAACCCCTTTGCGCCCTGCGATTTTTCGTACGCAACAAGGTCGCGCAGCACCGTTTTGTTTAAACTTTCATCCCCGTTTAATGGAGTCAGTAATGCCGGCATCACGCCGGATAGTCGTTCCTCTCTCGCCATTTCTACCATTTCCTTTCCTAAAATCCCCAAATGATCTGTTTAATTCCCGAACAAGGAAGTTCGCCGGGGGTATCATTATTTTCTCTGCCGTAAAACACTGTAAGAATCGATCCGTCGTTTAACTCCACCGAACACGGATAACCCGTATCGCCTGTTGGCTCCGCATCGTATAAAACGTGATCGGTCTCCCAGCTTTCTCCGCCGTCATGGCTAAACATCACCCGTATGCCGTACGGTTTTTGCCGATATCCGTAGGCAGCGACCAGCGTACCCGAAGAATGCAATAATAGGTGGGAAGGCGCGCCGCCGCCGATGTCCAGCAGCCGATGCGGCTTTGTCCAGGTTCTTGCATTGTCATAAGATTCACTCTGGTAGGTAGTAAAGTATCCTTGCCGCTCCACACGGATATGGACGATGATCTTGCCGTCCGGAAGCTGCAGGGCGTCCGGCTCACAGGAGAGCAGTCCCTCCACATCCGCAATCTTAGAGATGCATTCCGCCTTGCCGTCCGGCGTGATAAGACAGCAGCGGATATGGTCGCTTTCACTATCGTTTTTGCCGTCATAAATACGACCCACATACAGGATGCTTCCATCGTTTAGGACACACGGCCCATGCGGTGAAGATACCGGCAGTGTGCCGATACCGCCAAACGTCTTTCCGCCGTCATGACTGACGGTACAGGTCGATCCCAGATACTTTTCGTGATCCGCCTTTTGCTCTGCAAGGTCAAGATATGCTTTGGTGTACGGATTTTGTACCCCATACTTTCGCTGAAAATCCACCGTGTTATTAAAACTGGTAATCATGACGCCGCTTTTTCCAATGGTGCATATCCCGGCGTCGCGGTCATCAAGCAGCGTGTCCATGATGACCTCCGGCGCACTCCAGCTCTTTCCCTCATCAAAGCTGCGGCACAAAACCACCTTTCCAAAGGGGCAGATGTGGGCAATGCGAAAACCGCTTGCGACCATAACCAGACTGTGATCCTGCAAACGTGCTACCGACGGCCAGGCAAAATACCGATGCAGCCCGTCTTTGTTGCCGCAAATCACCTTCGCCTCCGATTTGATTGTAATTTCCATCATCACGTCTCCTATCTCTTTATGAAATCATCCATTTTTCGGGTAATGAGTTACAAAAAATAAAGCATTTTTCATCATCTCTTAGGTAGATACTACCATACACAGTCGCTTTTTTCAATTAAAAAACAAGACATGTTGCACAACAACATGTCTCGTTTTTTAATACTTTCATTAAATTTATGATATTTTTTCCAGTATAACGGAAAAGGTGAGCGTCTCTCCGGGCGCTAAGCAAAACCGATATCCGCGCCGCTTTGCCTCGGTCACAGCGTCAAACGGAATATTGCACGGCTCCACCGTCGCACTGTACATATCCTTAAATCCGCCGTCATTGATCCAGACCCCCAGATACGGCAGCTTTTTCGCATCATAGCGAAGCCGTACACCGCCATGGTACGCATCGCGGTAATATCCGCAGATTCCCGCCGTGAGCGGCTGCGTGATATAAAATTTATAGGCGTCTCCGCCGCGCACATACGGACCGGATTGTATCATTTTTTTGTCGAGTTTTCGCGTTGTTCCGCGCGCGCCGTATTTTTTGCGGTCATCAAACATCAGTTCGGCATCTGCATCCTCTGCCGTGTTTGCAAAAACACTGCCGCCCTCTGCGGCAGAAAACATAAAATGCAGCGCCCACAGACAGGGAAACTCCTTTTGATTTTGATTTTTGATATGATATTCACAGACGATTTCGCCGTTTTTTCCCTCTGAAATGCGCTTTTCATAAGAAAACCCAAGTTTCTCTGACCGATAACCAATCGTCAGGCTTTCTCCGTCTGTCGTCTCGCTCTGTTTTACTCTGCAAACCTCACCATGACAAGGATAGGCAACGCCGTCACACACGCACGGATCAATGGTCGGAAACATCTCATCCGCGCCGGAAACCTCGGATTCCACATAATTGCCGTTTATCGTTTGCGGAATATAGCTTTTGTTTGGATCCTGGGCGAGCCACTCGATTCCATGCTCCCGATCGATCAGCGAGACCAGCTTTCCGCCGTACCGGCTGAGATAGGTCGCCGTAAACATGCCGCAAATGACTCTATGACACGGGACATCTTTAAACGTTGATTCTATAATCTTCATCATGCCTCCTGCCGCGCCTTAAGACTCCGCGCTCTCGTAGACAATCAGTTCCGATACCACAGAGCCGCTAAGCGGAATCCTGAGCCCGTCATTTTTGAGCGAGAACCCGGAAACCACCGCCGACGCGCCGTCGTTGTCAAAGGTAACCCTATAATTTGCGGATGCGTCTATGCCTTTGGGATATACATGAATCACATCGTCTCCGTTACTGTCCGCCAGTTTAAAGATGCCGATCACGCCGCATTTTTTATCACCCGACGCTCTCTCGATTACGCCGACGCCCTGCGGCTCGTCCACAACACCGCCGGCGCCGTGATGCCCCGACACCAGTTCCGGCGTATGGTGATAGATTTTACTGTCATCGATATACGGCCGAATATACGTTTTGTACAGCGAAAAGCTATGCTTTACAAACGCGATCTGTTCCGGATTCATCGCACTGCCCAACGCATTAAAATCGTTACAGGTCGGACGTCCGAACAGGGTGTTCCGAACCTGAAAATCCAAAGATCCTCTTGTGTGGCAGTTCATGCCGCTGACAAGACGATCCACGTATTCCGGCGGAAGAACCATAGTCATTCCGTTGGTAATGGCAAACGACCGCGGCGCAACATTCCAGTCCGATACCCAGGTATGCGTAAAGTTTTTGACAAAGCCGACATCGGTTCTGCCGCCGCCGGACGCACAGTTTTCAAAAATCACATCCGGGAACCGCCGTCTCAGCCTTTCAAACATCGCATTGGTGTTTTGATAATACCGGAGATAAGTATTTTCCGGCAATCCGTTCTTGTCCTCGCTGCACAGCATCAGCCGGTATGACCCGTTATAATCCAGCCGGAACAAGTCCAGCCCGTATTCCTCAATCATTCTGGCAATCTCAGATTCAACCCAGGCCGCCGCCTCCGGGATTGCCATATTCAAAAGCCGGTTCTCCTGACCGGAATAACACTTTGCAATCCATTCCGGGTGCGCAGCGCGGATTTTCGACTTCGTCCCAAGGCTCTCAACCTCAGCCCAAAGCCCGAACTTTAGACCCTTGCTATGAATATAATCCCGAATTTCGCCGATCCCGTTCGGGTAGCGCTCCGCATCGGGATACCAGTCCCCCGGATAGAAAAACCATTCCTTTTGTTCCTTGCCCAAAGGGCAGTTCCAGCCGGCATCAATAATCAAGGTCTCGGCGCCGACCGCGGCCGCCGTGTCGGCAAAATGCTTGGTTGCCGCAACATCCATGATACGCTCTGCGCCCATGCCGCTTTCGATCCATCCCTTTTTCCCAAGGGGCGCCTTTTGGGCAAAGACGCTTCTTCTGATATGGCAGTGCATACTGTTGACGGCATCATCCAAATCGCCGAACAGCATACCGATATGCATCGCCGGCATAGAAAACGTCTCGCCCTTTAAAAGTACAAGCATGGGGTTTGGCGCCTCCAGCGCCGCCTGAAACGAAAGCTTTGCCGTGTCGCTGTCCGTGTTTGTGTAAAATTCAAACCGATAGCCCCCGCTCCAGCCCATCTGCGCGATCATGACGGTTCCGAGCAGCCTGTTTTTCAACACAAAAAACGGATGCCGAAACCGATCATAGCGATATTTGGAAGAAAACCCGTACATGGCATTCGGCAAATCATGCCACTTAAAAAATCCCTCATGTCCCCAAAGAGACTGATCCATATACCCCAGGGAATAGATTTTTGACGGATCGGGCGCGCCTTTCATATAACTCTTCCAGCGGTCGATCACCTCGATTCCACCGCACATCGGCGAGATTGCACTGATATTGATCTCCGTATCGGACATATTTTTAATTTCCATCCACCTTGTCATTACCGGCGTTCCGTCCAGGACGGTATGAATCACCACTTCAATGGGCTTGATTCTGCTGCAGAGCGTTACATAGCCGTGCAAAACGGCAGCATCGGTATTTTCGATGGTTTCCTTTTCTTTATGAAAACCGATATATTGAAAGCTGCCGTCTAAAGACACGCCGTCTGCCTCAATCGCAAAGGACTGCGCGTCCGCAAAGGTATCAATCAAAGCGTCTTTTCCCTCCGCATCCTTTTTGTAGCCGGCAAACCGCGTCGGAAACGATTCCAACACATTTAAGGTATACCCTGCCGCATTCCAGCCGGCTGCCATATATCTTCCGTCCGCAAAGACTTCCTCATAGACTGTCATACCGCTGCGATAACAGAACACAACCGGCCCGTCCCCATGCACATAAATATCCTGAAACTCAGATTGATTTAAGCGTTCATTCATTCAAAACACACCCATCTTTCCTAAAATTTGATTGCATGATCTCGGTTTTTTGCCCCTCGCATCTGCGTGTACTATAACACAGATATGAAAATCGCGCAACAAAAACCGTTTTGTACGATAACCTGACATTCGTAATCTAACCCCGTCCGAAAAAGCAAAATCCCGGCATCTTTCGGCTAATTTCCGCTCTCTCTAGCACTCCAAAAGAATCTTGATGGCCTCGCCCCGTTCTAATTTTGAAAACGCGCTCTCCCATTCCTCCAGCTTCATCACACGGATCATTTCTTCTACCGAAAGCACACCGCTCTCAAGCATCTTCAGCGCCATGCACCAGCCGTTATAGCTGGAACTCATATTAAACTGAATATCAAGCACCTTTTGCATCGCGACATTCCAGGGGATCGAGACCTTCTCCTTTGCCGTCAGCCCGATGGCACAGATTCGTCCCGTTTTGCGTGCGGATAAAATGGCATTACCGATGGCAGCTTCCGCACCGGACGCCTCCACAACGACGTCGGCGCCGATGTTTCCCGTCTCATCATAAATCACCGCTGCCGCGTCCTCTTTTTGCACATGGATAAACCGATCGCAGCACCCAAGGCGCTCCGCCGCCGCAAGCCGCACACCGGTATCGCTCTCGCAGCCGCACATTACGACCCTGGACGCGCCGGCAGCCTTTGCCATCTGTGCCGCAATCAGCGCAATCGCGCCCATACCCATTACCGCAACATAATCGCCGGGGCGTACACCGGTTCGCTCTAAAAGCTGATGTGCCACAATCGCACACGGCTCCGCCATGGCAGCCGCCTTTAGGGATATGCGTTCGCTCACTTTATGTAAAAGCTTTTCCGGCATAACCAAATAGGGCGCAAAGGCGCCGTCAATGCCCCACCCGATTGACCGCTTGCTGTCGCAAATTTGAATGTTCCCGTTTCTGCACAAAAAACATTTGCCGCACGCCAGATTATGAGGCTCTCCGACAACCCGATCCCCGGCTTTCAGCCCGGTCACCGCATCGCCGGCTTCCTCCACCACGCCGGAAAACTCATGCCCCAAAATAACCGGCGGCCAATAGCTGAACTGATCGTGTAAAATGTGAATATCCGTACCGCAAATCCCGGTATAAGCGACCCGAATCAAAACCTCATCCGCTTTCGGGACGGGCTTTGGACACTCTCTAAGTTCAACAAATCCGTCTCCTTTTTGTACCTTTACCAATGCTTTCATTTTTCATCCTCCCGGTCTTTTGTCCTGATTTGCGCAAAATCCTTTGACGCAGTCTCTTTGGGATGATTTTATCACAGTTTTTTGTGTCATAATATTGAATTTTCACCAAAAAAATAGAACGGATTCAACAGTTTTTCCTCTTTGGGGATGTTTCCTTTCAGGCTTAAAACCGTTTTTCTTGATTTTTCAAAGAATCAATGCTACAATATCAAAAAACCGTTACGATCCCGATTGATGCCGATGCATGAATTCGGGAGGAATGGAGATTGTTATGGCAAAGAATACGATTACCTTAGGTTCGATCCATGAATTTTGTCTGGAGTTATCCTATCATAATCCGCACGCCTTTCCGCCGGAAAAGGAGCCGCTGTCCCATATCCATACCCAGTGCGAAATTTATTTTAACCTGAGCGGAGACGTCTCGTTTATGGTGGAGGGGCACACCTATCCGATTTCCTCCGGAAACGTCATCATCTCCCGTCCGCTTGAATATCACCACTGTATCTATCACAACACCCTAGAGCATGAGCATTTTTGTCTCCTCTTTTCCTGCGCCGAGAACGAAGATATTCTGGATTTGTTTTTTCACCGGGAAAAGGGGCAAAACAACCTGATCGTACTGCCAAAGGATAAGGTACATGCCTTAAAAAAGCATTTTGAGGCACTGCTTGCCGCCGGGGAGTCCGATGCAATCGACAGCTATTATCATTTCTTCTGCATTTTAAATATTTTAAAACACAACACCGCGTCCGATAAAGAAAACGCCGCAAAAACGCTTCCGCATCCCCTGCAAACGGTGCTCGCGATGATTGACGAACGCTACGCGGAGCCCATTACGGTATCCATGCTGGCCGCCGCGATCTTTGTCAGCGTAAACAC
>CAVGTH010000027.1:17900-19632 GCA_963632045.1 Roseburia faecis
ACGTTATTTTAAGCGGTATCTGCTCATGTCCCCCTCGGAATACATCAAAATCCGCCGGCTGACGGTTGCCGTCACACTGCTGCAAAGCCGCACGCCAATCTCTTCGGTTGCGCTGCAATGCGGATTTTCGGACACCTCCAGCTTTATTGCGGCATTTAAACGTTATTTCGGCACCACGCCTTATCAATACATGAAAAACAACGC
Source organism: Roseburia faecis (assembly GCA_963632045.1). Lineage (GTDB taxonomy): Bacteria > Bacillota > Clostridia > Monoglobales > Monoglobaceae > Ructibacterium. Next base: position 18,105 of record CAVGTH010000027.1, read on the forward strand.
CTCAAACACAGAGGAATAAAAAAAGACAACCCGTACGGATTGTCTTGAGCGTGTCGAAAAACAATAAAAAAGCAACCGTTTCCGGCTGCTCTCTCTGTAATATGTTCTGACCGAGTCATTGCAAATTCGGTTGTTTCGGGGATCTTATCCGCTCTCTCTATTTGGTACGGTACCGCAGCCAAACCGCGCCGCTGTCGAACCGCTTCACATCCGAAAGCGTCAAATGCGTCAGCGGAAAATCCATTGCCCGACCGTCAAACACGGACGGCATCTCGCCTCTGCCGTCAATACCGGCACCTACAAGAATACTGATTTCATCCAGAAGTCCGTCGTTTAAAAACGCCGTGTTAATCGCCGCACCGCCGACAATGCCCATTCTTTTGACTTTAAACTCTTCAAAAAGAATCTCCGCGGCACGGGAAAGATCAACGCTTTCATCTCCGCAGGCAATCCAGGAAATATTTTTATCATCCAGATACTTTAGATATTCCTTTGCCACTTGCGCACAAGTGATGATCAAGTACGGCTTTTTCATTCCGCAGGCAGAAGGCCACAGCAATTTTCCGTGCGTATCCACTACGATTTCATAGCCGGCAGCATCCGCTTTTTTGGAAAATCCCTCTTTGCCAAACGGCGCGGCATCCGTCGCTTTGAATGTTCCCGGTTCCGCCATTTCAAGCTCCGCCGTTACCCGTCCGCTGACCGTGGTCGGCACATTGAGCGCATCCAGCGTTTCATAATAATCTTGAACGCCCGGCAGCTGCGATGTCATTGCACAGTCGATCCGGCCGTCTACCGAAGTCATCATATGGCAAACAATATACGGTTTTTTCATACCTCTTTTACCCCCTATATTCATGCATTTTTTAAAATATCTTTATAAAAAACTTTGTTTTACTCAGGTTCCGTTTCATTCGCAAACCAAAACCGTCCCAGGCATTCTAAAATGATTCCCTGTTTCCCGTTATGAAGTAGTCACAATACGCACCACCGGCGGCAAGCGTCTGCTTGCGGTGCAATACGCCATGCTGAAGCACAATCATGACCTCATCCAGTTCGCAGAACAGAGGCATCAGTTCCGAGACGCCCAATTTTTCTGTGTAAATACAAATAGGGCAGCGTGTAATGCGGTAGCAGCATGCGCCCTCATACGGTTTACCCACAAAATCCACCTTGAAAGAGGTCGGATATTGTTTCTCCTTTTCCGGCGTGTACCACTTGGCATATTTCATGATACTCTTTTTATTTTCTGCTTTTCCTTTGTCCGTATTGAGGTCAGTTCTTGCAAAATACCACTTAACATGATAAAGCGAGCGCCGCATCATCTCCTGCACGGTCTCCGGCGGAATCTTCTTTTCGCTTGCTATATATGGCGCAACAAAAGCCAGCGCAAAAAGTTCATTATAAGCCATGGGATTGTCATCACCGATGTCATCTGCCTGCCCAACAAGCTCCCGATAAACCTTTTTGCTCTTTTTCATAATTTCCGAGGCATATATCTTGCCGTATTTCTCTGCAAGAACCTTTT
>CAVGTH010000028.1:0-6541 GCA_963632045.1 Roseburia faecis
CGCCAAAGTGCGGAACCGTCCCTTTAAAATTCATCAAATTCATCCATAGGACATTTTTTCATGCCCTCATATACCCACAATAACATTATATCACGCGTCATTACCGTTATCATCTTTATACACGGTCACTTTTCAAGTGATACTGTTTCCATTAACTCAAATAATCTTTGATTCTTTCATAGGCGGCCTCGTTGATTGCATTAAGTTCGTCAAGACCCATACGATTGAGATTATCGATATAGCTGTCCCACTCACTTTCAACATCGCCGATTCCCAAAATCCATCGCTTCTGCATCTCGTTCATATAATTCCGGATGCTTTCGCCAAGCTTATCATCCGTCCTTTGTTCTTCCTCATTATAAGGAAGATCCGAAATCAGCCTGTTTGAAACAATTTTCTCGTACATCTCGTACCCCTCAAGCGCGATGGGGTTCATGCCTGCCTTCTCGGCCTCAATGCTTCCGACCGTACCGGTCTCGATAAATCCGATATACCTCCGATAATTCGGAATCCCGTCAGGGTACTCACTTGCCGTCTGCGACCAAACAATGCCGCCGCTTTCGTCACGGGTATAGCTGATCCCCTCAACGCCGTACGCCATAAGTTCACAGCCTTCGCTGCTCATCCAAAAATCAAGATACTTTACTGCATCAATGATATTCTCAGCGGCGCAGTCGTTCGATATTCCCCAGCCTCTTCCGTGAAGAACACCGCGCGTCTCCGGCCAGGTGACCCTTCCCTCGATGTTTTTCGGCGGCAACATCGGCGCAAGTCTGAAATTCTCTGTCACACCGGAATAAGATTCGTTAAACTTTGCCGTAGACGAGAACCAGTCACTCGTACAGCCGCCGAGGTTTCTGCTGAGCAGTTGTTCACGCGCCGAAACCCTTGTATAAATTTCACTGTCGATCAGCCCTTCCTTATACCACGCGGATAAGGTTTTTATCGCCAGGCGATAGTTCTCCTGCGCAGGGCCATACACAACGCTGCCGTTCTTTTCTATATACCCCGTTGCGGTACAGAAAAGATTCAGCAGACCCGAAAGATTTTTGTCACGGCAAAAGTAGGGAACTTCATCCGCTTTTCCGTTTCCGTTCGGATCCTGTGTTTTGAATGCAAGAAGGACATCATGAAGTTCTTCGATTGTCTCAGGCGTTTTAAGATTAAGCTTGTTTAACCAGTCAGTTCGTATAAAAAAACCGGTACTCGGCGTGTTGGGACGGTTTAAATCCGTGGTGGTTCCCGGAACAAAGTAGATGTGTCCGTCCTCTGCCGTTGCCGTTGCTCTTGCAAGCGGACATGCTTCAAAAAACGCCTTTAGATTCGGCGCATACTCGTCCATATACTCATCAAGCGCAACAAGTCCGCCCTTTAACGCCATCGACCTGAGACTTGCGTTTCCGCTCAGCACAATATCCGGGCGCATTTTGCTTATAAGCATCGTGCCGAAAGCCGCCGCCTCATTTGTCACACTGTCAGCAACGGTATTTGTAAGCCTTATCCCCGTTCGCTTTTCTGCCTCCTTCCAGATAGGAAGGTCGGGACTGTACGGGGTATAATAGGTTACCGAAAACAACGTGAGTTCCTTTGTCTCATGCCCTTGCGCAAATTTACCGCTGCAGCCGCCCAAAATGGCGGCGGCAAGCGCCGCCGTTAATACGGCAGCGCCTGCCCTCTTTAAAAAAATCTTAATCCTATTCATAGTAACGATTATATAACCCTTATTGGTTTTTGTCAATTGATTTTTTCAGATTCACTTTGTTGTGCCCACTGTGTACGTAACTGAGAGATTATCAACCCATATATCGGCACATCTCATGCCCGATGTCTTGAAAATCACCAGATCGTCTCCCGTCCAAAGCGTCGACACGTCATAGTCTGCCGTTCCCTTTTGCACGCCGTTTGCATATTGCGTGCAGGTCTTGTTGGCAACGTCAATCACCGTCTTTATATGATGCCAGTATCCTGCTTTACAGCCCGTCGATTTTCTACTGTTTCCATCTCCCGGACTTCCTTCAAACACATATAAGGGCCAAACTCCACTCTCCCCTTCGCCGGTATTCGAGCAGTCACCGATTCCGTAGTTACCGTTTCCGAAATATTGGATGCCGCCGAATCTGGTTCCAAGAAGCCCTTCGGTGACTCTATCATAAGCACACGCTGTGTCATACTCGATAACAATCTGCGAGGCTTCTTTAAACGCACTGTTGCTCAGTTTCAGCCATGGTGCAGATGCATTTTCGTTGGTGTCTTTGTTTTGGTTGGCGTATTTCGTTTTACCGATTCGGATCGCATTGCCCGATGCATTTGTATTGTTCGTTTGGATTTGATTTTGCTTATACTTTGCATCCGTTATCGGAAGTACGCCAATGCTGACACCGTCGCTGTATGCGTTTGCATTGCCATCCCAGCTGTATGTAATATAATCCCCTGCCGCACTCGATGAAATCAATTCCGTTTCCGTGCTGCTTGAAGTCCACTTACCTGACTCCGTTGTCGAACCGGTCAATGTGATGTCGTTAAATACCGAATTGTCGTCAAAATCATCATAGATCGTGCGGTTTATGATCATATCATAGGTTTTTTCGCCAATCGTGATCTTCTGCGCCGTACTGAGGTTAAGCGCCGTCTTTGTGCCGCTTACAACCGCGGTATTGCCGACCTTGATATCCTCAGACGCAGTCAGCACCGCCTGACAATTTGCAGCATCAACTGCACTGCCCTCACTGTCCCACAAGGGGATATTCACCGTTACGGTATTATTTGCATTGTCGATTTGCGCAGCCTTTCCGGCAACCGTCATCGATTCAAGCCCGGGCAAACTGTTCCATGTCACCGAGAGGTTGTCTACCCATATATCGATCGATCGGAGTCCTGATGTCTGGAAGGATATCAGGTTATCACCCGTCCAATAAGCCGAAACATCAGCATTGCCCTCCCCAAGTTTATTCCCGTTAACATATGTTGTGGCCTTCTTGGTGCTTGCGTCAAGCACGGTTTTCACATGATACCAGCAATCAAGCGGAAGCGCCGGGCTATTATATACACCGTCATACGATTTTTTAGTTCCACTCTCAATTATTTTTAAATACGGGCTTGTGGTAACGTTTGTCACATTTGTCTCATCATACAATGAGTAATCTTCTTTTGTAAAATATCTGATACCGCCGCCAAGACTTCCTATATTGCCTTGCGTTACATGCGCATAGTCAAACGCCATATCATATTCAACAACAACCTGTGAGGAATTCTCCCGAAACGCACTGTTTGAGATTCTCAGCCATGGAGAGGTTCCGTCCGAATCACTTCCTGTTCTTGACCTCGTTTTGCTTATTCTGAGGGCATTGTCCGATACGCCGGAATTCCCCTTGTCCAGCGGATTGGTCTTATCAATTTTGAGGGCGTCCGTGTACGGTTTTACGCCGATACTGATTCCGTTGCTGTAGGTATTTGCACTTCCATCCCAGCCATAAGTAATATAATCCTTTGCCGCACTCGATGAAATCAATTCCGTTTCCGTGCTGCTTGAAGTCCACTTACCTGACTCCGTTGTCGAACCGGTCAATGTGATGTCGTTAAATACCGAATTGTCGTCAAAATCATCATAGATTCTGTAATTTAAATTCAGCCTATAGTTCTCGGTCTTTTCGCCCTCGCGAACAGTTACACTTCCCGATTTTAAAGCAATGTCCGTTTCCGTATCCGCAGAAAAAGTCGTACCGCCTACGGTTATATTTCCCGTATTCTCCAGTGTCTTTGCCTTCACGGTATACGTGTTCAGCGCATCACCGTTTGCATCCCATACGGGGACAGTCACATCAATATTGCTGCCCGAAATCTGCACTTCGCCGCCGCTGACCGAAAAGTTCTGAAGAATTCCTCCCTTTTTGAGCGAATATTCTTCACTGGTTACCGGCGTTAAGTCTGAAAATCCGTTCCATACAAACAAGCGGATTTTTTCCGTGCCGTCTGTTACATCCACACTTCCGACTGAAAGACCGCTTGTATTTGTTTTTGCATCAAGAAGTTTTCCGTCCTTGTCAAACGCAGCGAGTACCAGCGTCGGTGTGCCTGTGCCTGTGCCTGTAACGCTTGCGCTGACCGCATCTCCTGTCCTGGGGAGAAATCGGATCGGTTCTCCGTCCGATAAAAACGTCACGGATGATACTGTGATCGAATCCTCTGCATACACGGAGTTTCCGACTGTACAAATCAATGCCGCCACAGCCAAAACAAGACAAAACACTTTTTTTAAACTCTTCATAATCATTCTCCTTTATTATATTTTGTTATTTTTTCACGTATAAAACCACGCATCCAAAAACTTGTGCCTGTCATCATTTGTCTTATAAAAAGCTTTCCCAAAAACCATCACCGCACGGGATCTTTGGCGGGTCAAGGTCAAGGATCCGATAAAGTTCGGTACGCATCACCAGAATCATAAGCGTAGAATCCACATCGCCCTCATACAACTCGTGAGAACCGACAACGCCGCCGAAACTCTTCATACTCTTTTTATAGAACTGAGAGTATCCACCATCGGGACACGAGAATTTTTCTGTCCAGGACAGGATTCTGTCCATATTGTCAAGAACCGCTTTTCTCGCCGCCGCAGTATAGCTGTCACCGTAAAGCGAAATCTGATAAAGCAGCGACAAAGGATTTCTTGCGTAATGCGCAACATCGGGCGTATCATTTGCCATGCATTCGGCCGTGCTTTTTATCACCTTATCCGCGTTCGGCATTTGAACTCCTAACTGCTGATAAATCAGTGAGACCTTAAATGCCCCCGATATACTGTTAAAATTCAGCTTATGCGACCAGAGGCCGTTTGCATCGACCTGTTTTTCAGCGAGATATGCAAGCAGAACCTTTTCATATGCGTCGCAGTCATCGAGATACGCAAGATATACAAGCGAGTTTGAAACCTGATCGCCCGCCGTCCAGGAATCGTTTTCCCAATCCCATGCATCCATCCAGTTTAGATATGTCTCGGTCGTCCTGAGGTAATCCGGAATCGTCTCATCCGCAGTGCGCTCAGCCGTCAGCGCCGAAGAACTGAGGGCAAGCGTCTGTGCATCGGACTTCTTCGGCGCAGAATTTTGGCTTGGGTGCCTGTAAGGGAGTGTAATGTTCCAATCATTTACCCAGCCGAGAACCGCGCTTTGATTTCTCGCCGTTTCGCGGTCGTTGGTCTTACCCTGCTTGTCGATAAACAAGCCCGTTTCGGGATCCTGTCGGTCGGTGATGAATTTTATAAATTTTTGCTTGACGGATTCCGGGAGTCCGCTCCAGCAGTCACCGTAGCCTTTCACCATTCCAAGGGCAAAGAAGGTCATTTCAAGAGCCGGCTGCATCGATGCGTCATCTCTTCCGCTGACCGCCATATAAAATCCTCCCGTTTCCTTGTCATAAAGACTCGCAAGCCACGGATAAATCTTTTCAAGCCGCTTTTCAAAGTCCAGCACAGACTTCTGCTGTTCCTCCGTCAGCCCCGTATACGAAAGAGCCGCATTTTCGGTTTCCGCTTTAAGATAGCACATTTTCCAGCTTTTAAGCAAAACCTCGGCTCTTGTGTTTTCAAAGAAGAGATACTTCACATGAAAACGATCCAGGCGATAAGCCGCCGCAGCATACGCCTCTGCCGTATATGCCCATTGTCCGTTAAGGTAGAGTTCTGCACGGGCGGTCTCGTCATCTGCCGCGCTTGTGATAAACCTGATATCATACGTTTCGCCAAACGAAATCTCCCGTCCCGTATCAATAAACTCTGTACCCGTATCGATAAAGAGCCGTGCTGCGTTTTCGCCCTTCGGGACAATTTTAAGTGCAAATCGGTTCTTTCCGAAAAGGATTTTCATCCCGTCACCACTCATCGCGTTGATGCAAAAGCCAAAATCATTCACCGTTTTTACAACACCGCTTTTCGGAGAGCTCCCCTCCATCGCACACAGGGCATAGGCACCGTCTCTGTCCTTCGTCATTCTAAGACCGTTTTCGGTCGGTGTATTATAGGCCGGGGTCGCGGCCGTCCGGTCGGTTTTCGGATCATAGCTTGTTTGAGACAATGATGCAAACGCAAAATTCTCTGTTGTCCATATTCCGCTTCCGAGGCGTGTTGTTTTAAGCGGCGCGTTGTATCTGTCCGGATTGCTTCCGGCATGATACGTTGTAGTAGCCGGTGTAACAAGTTCGATATCTCCGGCCAAATCCATGTCTCTTTGCAGGGTCATCTCGTTGACTGACACCTTATATGTAACCTTTTGTCCGGTTTTTGTGTCCTCCAATACGATCTCGTTATTGCGGCCAAAATCCATCAGCGATGTATCGCTGATGACCCGCGCGTCCGTACTTGTACAAAGATTCGTTGCGGCCGCCTTCAGCGCCGGCAAAAGTTCCTCTGCCGCCGGCGTTCCCTCATAACCCGGAAAGTTTTTCGGAATCTGTTTGATATTTGTATTGTTATCCACAAAGTACATCGGAAGGTTCAGCGCCACCGTTTTATTTTTTTGATCAATGTCTGCTGCGTACTCTCTGCTGC
>CAVGTH010000028.1:6551-9832 GCA_963632045.1 Roseburia faecis
CTGCTGCCAAGGATGACCGAAAAGCTTTTCAGGCGCGGCTGCCGCTCTATCTCGATCCAGCGGCTTATAACGGGCTCCATCGAATGTGCATTCCATAGGTATACTTTAAAAACCTCTGTTTCTTCGGTAACCAAAGTCTCGCCTGTTTTTACAGTATTTTCGCCGGCCTTCAATGCCCGATGAACCGCTGAAACGGATTTTAAAACGTCTCTCTCATACGCCGCAGCGATAATCAGGGCATCTTCAAGATTCTCATCGGCGGTTAATTTAAATTCAAGATATGTTTCTCCTTCGCAAAGCTCTTCCGCTGCCGCACCGTTTGTATAAAGCGTATATTGTGCAGTCTCGGCTGCTGCGGCAGCAAAAGGCTTTAAAAGCATCAACGCCAGGGCTGCACATATCAACATAAATTTTTTCAAGCTGCGGCCTCCTTTAAGACGCTTTATTTGTCGTATACTTTTAAGTTGTCAAGGTTTACCGTTCCCTTGCCGGCTCTGTAGTATACAACAGCAAGGTCGCTGCTCGCCGCTAACGGACTTCCTCCGTCGGCAATGCCATAGTAGTTGCTGCCATTATACACAAGTTCTTCATCAACATATACCTTTATTGTTGTATCGGCCTTTGATTTACCCTGCCTATACTCGATTCTTACTCTGTACCACTCGTTCTGTCTCAGCGAGGTAAATGTTCCTCCGTATGCAACATTGTTGCTGTCTACACGGCTGCTTAGATTGATTCCTCCGCCCGTCCCCTGCATGTTAAGCGCATACGCGCCCGAAGAGCCAATACTTATATAGGCGATATTCGGCGAGCCTGTGCATTTTGAAAGCTTTAAGTCAAACTCAAAAACCTTCGTTTTTATAACGTCCGGCATATATTTTATCTGTGCGGCTCCCGTACTGCCAAGCGGAACTCCAAATTGCGGGCCGCTGCTTTGCGTTCCGTCATAATACAGGGATAACGTCTTGTTGCTTTTTCTGTCGCTGTCATTCACTATTTTGGCTGTCAGATTTTCGCTGACAGTGTTTCCGCCGAACTCGGTTAGTTTATCTTTTGTCAGCTCATAGCCTTCAAAGTTCTCTTCGGCTTCTTCTGTGCCCGTGTTATATAACACATCCTTATACTTTTCGTCATATGGATCAGGAGGCGATTGCTTGCCCTCTAAAATATCCCAAAAATTATCCATATGAAGCTTCGGCGCTTTAAGACCGTATATTTTATAAATTTCGTCTCGGGCAGTCAGAATCATCATAACCGAATCTATGTCGCCCTCCCAAAGCTGATGGGTTCCGTATATTCCGCCGAAGTTACTTTGGCTTTTCTGGTAATACATTGAGAACCCGCCGTCGGGGCATAAAAACTTTTGGATATATGTCAGCATAATATCTATATTATCCGTAGTTATTTTACGCACCTTTTCTGAATACTCGGGCCCGTAATTGGCTATCTGAAGCATTACGGATATAGGATTTCTGACATAATGCGCAACAGACGGGCTGTCAAGTTCAAAGCACTTTGTAATACTGTCAAGTGCAGTGTCGGAATTCGGTATTGGCACTCCTAAATTAGAAAATATAATACCCACTTTAAACAATCCCGATATTGAATTAAAATCTATCTTATCCGACCACAAGCCATTGCTTTTCTGATGTTCTGTAAGCCAATCTACAAGCGCGTTTTTGTATACCTCATATTCAGCATTGGGTAAAAGCGGCAGATAAGCCAATACGCAGCTGCCAACCTGATCGCCCGCCGTCCACGAGTTTGTGTCCCAGTTCCAGCTTTCGACCCATTTTATAAACGAATCCTTTGTTGCAAGATAATCGGGCAAAATTGTTTTTTCAGCTGTCGAGCCGCTCTGTTTCAGATCGTTCGGATGAACATATTTTGTTTTTCCTTTAAGCGTTGACGTAACGGCTCCGTAAGCCGCCGACTGGTTACGCGCTACTTCGCGGTCGTTTACCATACCCTGCTTATCGATATAGTATCCCGTTTTCGCGTCCTGACGCTCGTTAAAATAGTCAATCCATTTTTGGCGCATATCATCAGGCAGCTGCGACCACATATCAGAATAATTCTTGATAAGATTTATTCCCCACGCGGTCATCTCAATCCCGGTATGCTGATCAGGGTCATCTTTACCGCTCATTGCCATATAAAAGCCGTGCTCGTCATAGTCATAAACATTTGTAAGCCAAGGAAAAACGCCTTTAAAGTATGAGTCAAGCTTTTCAAGCGCAGCCTTTTCTTCTTCGCTTAATTGATCATAGCTGTTATCTGTTTTTCCTTCCGGTCCACTTTGGTCAACCGGCATACTTCCGTCCTCTTGCGGAGCGTATACTCTCAGCTCAGTTATAGAGTTCCAATTGTTTACGGTGTTTCCGTAGCCCAAAAACCTTATATACTTGGCGTTATATGTTCCGCCGAGACTTATCGGCTCCATATTTCGCGTAACAGAGGTTTGATATCTGGATACGACCTCTTTGAAGTTACTGCCGTCTTCTGATATCTGAACGCTTACAACAGATTGTCTCTCGTTTCCGGAGTACATAGCGATTCCTATATACGCAACCGGCGATACCTCGGCAAGCTCAAGCGTTACATACGCGCCCTGCGTTTCACAGCTCCAGCGTGTATTATAGTTCATGTCTATTACGTTGGTTTCCACATTTACATCGTTTTGCCGATCGCTGCAGGTAACGCCGACAATATCGTAATAATTACCCGTATCGGTAATCTCTTTCGGCTTTGCTATATAAATCTTTTCTTCATCTCCGTTCCACGTCACTTCATAGCCAAGCGACTCTGCCGTAAACCTCAGCGGAACGTATAAAAAAGAATTATACTTTTCAACCTTTTTCGGCATTTGACACTCTTGTGAATTAACATACGCAAGTTCAGAGTTTTCATACACTTCAAGCTTTTTGCTTTCAAGCGTTATCGTTGCCTTATTCTCTGCAAAATTCCACGAAATCTCTGCACCGAGTTTTGAAACAAGCTCTTGCATCGGGACAAGCGTAACTCCGTCCTGCTCAATCGGAGAGTTTTCAAACTCAGCATCGTTATTCTCTATCTGTATGGCAATTGTACTGTCGGCAAATACATTCTCTGCTGCCGGATATGCAAAAAGCAATACAAAAGCCAGACTGCCGGAAATCAATCTTTTAAACAATCCCATCCATCCTTTCCAAAATCATCCTTTTACCGCACCGATCGTCACGCCCTTTACGAAATACTTCTGAACAAACGGATATATGCACAAAATCGGCACAGTCGAAACC
>CAVGTH010000028.1:9842-10635 GCA_963632045.1 Roseburia faecis
GCATAGGACTGCACATCACCCGCGTTTGACGCCGCGCCGCCGACGCTCGCCGTGTCGTTTTGAATCAGTATCTCACGCAAAACAAGCTGGAGCGGAAACTTAGAACGGCTTGTCAGATAGATCATCTCGTTAAAATAACTGTTCCAGAGCGACACCATGTAATATAGCGTAATCACTGCGATGATTGGCTTTGCGAGCGGCACCATAACCTGAAATAAAATACGGTAATCATTCGCGCCGTCGATCTTTGCCGCCTCCTCCAGTTCATACGGCAGCCCCTTGAAATAGGAAATCGTGATAATCAGATTATAGGTATTGATCAGCGGAAGCAGTATAACCACCCATCTCGTGTCAACCAAATGGAGGTTTCTTATCACAATAAATGTCGGAATCAGTCCGCCCGAAAAATACATGGTAAATAAAATCAGCATCATGATAAGATTTTTAAACGGAAGCCCCTTCCGCGTCAGCGCAAATGCCGTCATAACAGTGATTAACGTTGATAATAAGCCGCCGGATACAACGTACAGCACCGTGTTCGCATAACTTACCCAAAGCTGTGTATAGGTCAAAACGCTTTTATATGCCCCTGTCACAAACCCTTTCGGCCAAAGAAGCATTCCGCTGCCCTCATAGATTCGGCTCGGATCACTGAGCGACGCAACCAAAACATAGTAACAGGGATATAACGTAACAAGAATCAAAACAATCATCAGCAGGTAATTCAATGTATCGAATGTCCGCTCTCCTGCACTCTTTCTGTATTTCATTGTCATTCGCCCCCTCTACCACA
>CAVGTH010000028.1:10763-18274 GCA_963632045.1 Roseburia faecis
TTCCGGTTGCTTTTTTGCTCAAAAAGTTCGCCGTCATCAGAAAGATAAAGTTAAATACCGAGTTAAACAGTCCGACCGCCGCCGAATAGCCGTAATCTCCGTCTAAAAGTCCGCGCCGATACACATAGGTCGATATCACGTCGGCTCTTTCATAAATCGCCGGGTTATAAAGAAGAATGATCTTATCGTACCCGATCGTAAGCATTCTTCCCATTCGCATAATCAAAACGATCATAATCGTTCCCATAATGCCGGGCAGCGTCACATTCCAAAGCTGCCTCCAGCGGCCTGCACCGTCAATGGTTGCCGCCTCATACAGTTCCTGGTCTATGCCCGATATTGCCGCAACGTACAAAATACTGTTCCAGCCGAGTTCCTGCCAGATGTCGGATATGACATAAATACGGTAAAAATACTTCGGCTCATTCATAAAATAAACCGTGTCTCCGCCAAATAGCCGTATCAGTGAATTTAATATTCCCTGGGATGACACAAAAGTAAGTACAAGGCTTGATACAACAACAACCGACAAAAAATGCGGAATGTATGTAATCGTCTGAACCGACTTTTTAAAACGATCCTTTTTAATTTCGTTTAAAAGCAGAGCAAAAATAATCGGTGCCGGAAACCCGAAAACCAAGCCCCAAAAGTTAATCATGAGGGTGTTTCTTAAAAGTCTCCAAAAATATACATCGTTTAAAAAGGACGTAAAGTTAGAAAGGCCCACCCATCTGCTTCCAAGTATGCCCTTTGTCAGCGAAAACTTCTGAAATGCGATTGCAAGTCCGCCCATCGGTGCATACTGAAATAAGACATAATAAAGTATCGCCGGAATCAGTATGATGTAAATATGCTTGTATTTCAGCGCTTCTCTCCACAGCGAACCCCGCTTGACTGATTTGTTTACCTTTTTTGTCTCAGCAGCCGTCAATACCGCCACTCCTTTCCTAAGCAGTTTTCGTATGCGAAACGCTTATTGCGCTCCGCATACGTTTTATTATGTCTTATCTATCTCTTAAGATATCTCTCATAGGCAGCGTTTTGAATTTCCAATACCTCATCGATACCCATTTTGTTGATTTCGGCCACAACCTTATCCCAATCATCCGGAGAAACCGCACCGGTAATCACCTTGTTTGCCTGCTCCTGCATATAGGTCTTAATCGGGTTCATCAGTTCGCTATAGCGCTCCGACTCCTCCTGGGTACGTGAAATCTGCGGCAGAATATTGCTTGTATCCGCGTTATCATTCATCCATGTTTCGATCGCGTCAACGCCCCACGGCTGCAGCGTCTGCTTATAAAACTGCCATGTTTGGAGCATGGGGAAAGCGCTGTCGCGCACCGCACAGGTAAGACCCACCATCTGCGCAAGCGTTTTTCCGTTGGGGTTCTTGGTTATGTACTCAGTAAATACGGGCTCGCCGTCCTTCATCTCATAGGTCTTGCCTTCCTCGCCGTAGTTTGCATACAACATTCCGTCGCCGCCGTAGAGATTGTCAAGCCATTTGAGGGTTCCTGCAACATTTTTATTGCTGCTTGTTACCGCAAGCGAAACATTCTTCATCACCGGCTGTACATACGCATCGTTATAACAATAGTTCTTGCCGTCTGCACTCTTTAAATATCCGATACCGGAAACCTTTCTCTTGCCGTCGTTCATCGATGAATAATACGTTGACGGCTGGAAGCCGAACCCAAAGCCGGAAATATCAGACGTATACTTCGCGTCCATCTTCGCGCGGTCGTTTGTAAGATAATCGGGATCGATAAGCCCCTCGCTGTAAAGTCTTGCAAGATAGGTTATTCCCTCTTTGAACGCGTCTGTGGTCGGGCCGTACACCACCTTTCCGTCCTTTAAATGGAAGTCATATGTCGTATTAAACGCCCAGAGAACAGGGCCGATCCCCATTACGTTATCAAAACCGTATGCCGCACTCCACGGAATTTCATCGGCCTTTCCGTTTCCGTTGGGGTCCTGGGTTTTAAACGCCATGAGTACCTTTTCAAGTTCTTCGGGTGTGGTAGGCGCCTCTAAACCAAGCTTATCAAGCCAATCCTGACGGATGAGCGTTCCCTGATAGATGCAGAGCTGCTTATCCTTTCTGATATACGGAATCGACAGAATCTTCCCGTCATCGGTCATTACGTTCTTTTTAAACTCCGGATTTTCGCTCAAAAGTTCGCTAAAGTTCGGCATACACTCTTCGATATAAGGCGTTAAATCCACGATTACTCCGTCGTCAACATAGGAATCAATACCGCCGTTTACATCCGTCCAGTTATACACGATTGCATCGGGATATTCACCGGAGGCAATCATCATATTAAAGCGTTCCTTTTCGGCTCCTGCCGCCGGATGCTGCCACTCTACATGACAACCGGTTTTTTCTTCAAGCAGCTGAAACGTTGTCGTGTCATTAAAGCTGCTTCCTCCCGCACTTGAAACATTTGCACCGAGTGTTGAAAATATCGATAATTCTTTGGGAATCTCGCCGTCCGTATCCACCTTTGCACTCTGCTTTCCGCCGCCGCATCCGCTGAGGCAGGTAAACGCCATAACCGCCGCAATGCCTGCCGCTGCCGCTTTTACTTTTTGCATTTTGTTAAAACCTTGCATTTTCCTATCTCCTTTAATTATTTTTATTTGATTAAAATTTGAAACATTTTTACTCGAACACCGTCAGATCCATGCTATCACCCGATCGAATGTAAAAGATTACCCTCGCATCCTTGGGAACCTCCTGTATTTTCCCGGTACGGAATCGCTTATCCGCCGATGTTTCGTCCTCCTTGTAAAAGGTTGTATACCTGACCGCCGCGATGGGAACACAGCGTTTTGTGCCGTCCTCCTGCGTGATCAAAAGATTATTTTCATCCTTTGCCGTCACCGTCCCATACCATGCGCTATGCGTTTCACACTCATTAACCCTGATGCTTTGGGTTACGGTTTTTGTTTTTGCGTCATAAATTTTCTTAACCGCGGTGTCGATTTCATTGTCACGGCTGAGATGAATCACCAGAATATCGCCGTTATTGACATCCGAAAGATAATTGTCATCCTTTGTGTAATAGGTCACGTCGTTTCCCTTGTTGACGCACGCGATCGCGCGCTCGGTCTCACCGTTTCTGAAAACTTCGTCAACAGACTTCACATATACCGCGTAATTGTTCCAGTAATCGTACGTCGAGAGCTGCTTCTCCATCAAGGCGATCTTCACCCGCATCGTATCCGAAACATCATAAAAATCCTTGAAAAGATAGGTGCGGTCATTGCTGAGTCTTGCGCTCTCTGCCACCTCAAACAAATCCTTGTCATACTTGCCGTCAATCTTCGGAAGCACAAATATCATGGTCCCGTTTAAAGAATAACTGTAATCAGTGAGCACGCCCGACTTATACGTCGTGTTTTTGTTGATGTTAAGGTTTCCGCTTAATGCGTCAGCGTCCACGGACTTATCCAGTCCGTTTGCCGTATATATCTTCGTTATTTCGTTATTCGCATCAATCATTACCTTGACTAACTGCTGCTTTACCGCGCCATCGCTGAACAGGCAGTTAAGATCGGCAGCCTCCCGTAGTTTATATTTTGTTCCGTTCACCGCGACCTTATCAGACAATCTCAAATCTTCCCACGTTCCGCTATCAGTAAATAAATGAACCCGAATCTCGGTATCAAACGCACGGTTTACCGACGCCTCATACAAAAACGCATATATCAGGCCGGAGTTTCTCTCGACAAACGCCGCAGCAAACCCGTTTTTGTCAAGATAAATCAGATAGCGCTTGCCAACCGTTAAGGAAAGCGAATTTCCTGCGCAGTCTTTTCCGTTCCAGCCGCGGCTGACCGTGTACTTTTCGGCCTTTCCCGAATCAAGCGTCAATTCCGTCTTTCCGTCGTTTTGGTCAATCTGCGTCACCTGTCCGCTCACCTTATCCTTAAGCGCCGTACCGCGCACACATTTACCGTCCTTGCTGACACTCAGGCTAAGTATGGTGTACTCTGTTGTATCGGTCAGGGGATATTCTTCGCCATTTACATTTGTGATAAAAACATCACTGTCGCTTTCAAACTTCAGCGGCGCAAGATTTTTGGAATACAATATATTCTGCGTTTCATTGTAAGCGTCCGCGATGTAATTTTTATACTCACTGACCAAAACCACCTGCGGCGTTCCGCTTCCCTCTGCGTCAACCGCAGTCATTTCACCGAGCGTAATCTTCAAATCATCGGCGGTATAATCAAAGATCTGTTTGCCGTTATAAATCACGGACACGTCAGACGGAAGGTTTAATTCTTTTGTCTTTCCGCTCTCATTCTGATAGACAATTCGAAAAGCCGACCAGCGTGAATGGTCAACAAGCAAGTCCTCAGCCGCTATTTTCCACTCACGGTTTTGCGTCGGGCTCTTCTCGGCCGAGACAATCGTATATTCATCACCGCTGCGCCGTGCATAGCAGTCTACGTAATAGCCCAGATATTCATCGGCAGCAGAATCACCGGTTTTTATACGCTTTCCGCCGATCACTACATAGCCTTTTCCTGCTTCGTCATACCCGTTCAGCGCGCCGCTTTGATTTGCCTCCACCACACCGGAAACCTTGTATATGTTAAAATATACATTCAGCATTGTGTCACCCGTCACTCTTGCCAGAACCTCATTTTCACTGTCATATCCGATCAGGTGAAGTATTTTCGTATCCAGCGAATTGTGAAGAAGCCAAATCAGCATCTCCCAGCTCAGGGTATCGTTTTGACTGATACTGAGTCCGTTCAGCAAATCAAGCCGCCTTGCCATCGTCATATAGCCGTCATTTCCCTCGCCGAGGGTTTTTGCGATCTCACCGTAGCCCATCTCCGATACAATAAGCCTTACGGTTTCTCCTGCCGTTGCCGGTGTCTGAGGGTCAAACTTCCAGTTTGGCTCGATGCACCCCTGCTCATACGCAAACTGTATCTGATTGGCCTCTGCCAAATCCGAAATATCCGAAAAAGTGTATGTATCATAATGCAAACCGTCAAGCAGATCCCCCAAAAGTCCCATTGCGGCACCGTACGCATGAACACGGCTTACCGGCTGCTGATACATATCCTCCGAGACATCATAGGTCAAAACGCCAAGCTCCGTCAGCTGCTTGCAGTAATATCCGGTCAGCGCCGTATCGGTCACCTCCTCGGCCTGCACCGGAAATGCGAACGCGCACAGGCAGACGGCAATCACCATAATCAGGCTCATTACCCTTTTGTTTTTATCCGTTATCCTTATCATCGTCACACAGTCTCTCCTTCCTCGTCCCTTTTACAAACCGGCCTATCATTCGTTAGATTTTGGTCTGACTTTTCGGTCACTCTGCCGGCCGGTCTCCTTCCTATTATTTAAGAAATCAGATTGATAAGACAAAAGATGATCTTTGCACATTCTGCACGGGTGATTGACGCCTTCGGGTGAAACATATTGTTTTCATCACCTTGAATCATTCCCGCTCCCACGCAGCGCTTTACCGCGTCCGCAGCGAATTCTGAAATCTCCGGACTATCCTTAAAGCTAAGGCGATCCGCCGCCGTTATTTCGCAGTTTTCATAATCCGCGGCACGCGATATCAGTGCTGCTGCCTCTTCGCGGCTGATCGGAAGGCCGATCCCCACTCTTCCGTCATCATATCCGTTCAGCAAACCGCTCTCTGCCGCCGCGTTGATAAACGGCGCATACCAAGAATTTGATTCAACATCGCGAAACTCCGATTTTTGATCCGTTTCGGGAAGCTTGATTGCACCGGCAAGCATTTTTATAAATTCCTCGCGCATGACGGGTGAATTCGGATCAAATACCTTATCGCCTTTTCCGCTGACGATGCCGCTTTTCGCAAGACTTTCAATATACGGTCTTGCCCATTCGGCGCTGTCCAAGTCTGAAAATATTTCAACCGGCGCTGTATCGGCATTCGGCTTATCCTCGTTCTGCGGCGTTTTAATCACGCCGCCCGGCACACTGTTACCGCCTGTATTGCCGCCTGTATTGCCGCCTGGGTTATCAGGCTTTATGGCGTTTTGATATGCAATCTTCATTGCCGAGACAGTGGCATATTCCTTTTCCTCGCCCGTCACGCACATTTCAGAGGCAACTGCTGTTCTCTCACTTTCGGTCAAACCTGACACATTAAGTCCAAAAATGTCGCTGTATGCATCGATGGTTTTCACTACGTCAGCTCTTGCCGCAATATTGACCGCCGCAAGCGCCTCAACGGTACAGAACGCTTTCGCCGCATTGTCCGGCAGCGTCAAACCGTATTCCGCAATCACCGTTTTTGCACAGCGACACATTGCCGCCGCAAGTGCAGCGTTTCGGTCATACTGATCGGTATTGAGTCCAAGAATCTTTCCGTACTGCTTAACCGCCGGATCAAAAGTATCTCTGTCCGCCTTGCGGAACGCACATGTCCCTGCCGCTTTTAAAACAGACTCCGACACAGCGGCCGCATCCTTAAATGTATCCTTCGCATTGGCATCCAGCATGATTTTCAGCACACCGCTGCGATCGCTCATATACTCGGCATTTTTAAATATCCAGTTAAGCTGAAGGACATCGGCGTTTTCCTCAAGCGCGGTTTTCAGGCTCTCGGCCGAACCGTTCTCCACTGCGCGGTTTACCTCCAAAAGCGCTGATGCGATTTCCTCATCTGTTGCAAAGTAAAGAAAAAGAATTCTCTGATCGAGCGGCGTGTAGGTCTCTGTGTTTCCAATCACCGCCGTGTACTTGCGTTCCGAAGAAGGTCTTTCCGCCTCGCCGTCAGGCAGCTTTATTTGAAACGCAAAGCTGCCGTCACTTCCGACTGCCGCCGCGTCGGCAAGCACACTGTCACCGATATCAAGGCTCTCATACGAGTCCAGGACTGTCTGTTCATCACCGCGGATCAACGCTACGTATACATATCCCGCATTTCCGTTTCCGCTTACCGAAAAAACCCCGTCTGGATCAATCGAACCGCTGAAGTTCAGTTCCGCTGCCAAAGCCGGCAGAATCCCCGCCGCGGCCGCACATACGACGCCCAAAACCGCTGCCGCAAGCAGCTTTTTTAGCTGGTTCATAGCACTTTCCTCCTTATCTTCTTATCTCCACACTGCTTTTATATTGTCAACCCAAAGATCGGCCGACCGAAATCCCGATGTCTGGAAAGAAATCAGGATATTTCCCTTCCAGTATTCCGAAACGTCAAATTCTGCCGTTCCGAGTTGTTTTCCGTCAATATAGGTTGTCGCCGTTTTCTTCTTCACATCAAGCACGGTTTTTACATGATACCAGCTATCAGGCGGACAGTTCGGGTTACCGTTCTTGCCGTCTGCCCATACCGTTGCAGTATTTTCGACAAGCTGAAGATTCCAAATCTGCTCCAACTCGTATGTATTCTTATTGCTGTTATCATAAATCGCATATTTGTCCGAACCGAAATATCTGATACCGCCGCCGCGGGTTCCGACCATTCCCTCGGTCACTCTTCCGTAATCAAATGCCG
>CAVGTH010000028.1:18284-19603 GCA_963632045.1 Roseburia faecis
GGGCGTCGCGTTTCCCGTTTCATTTCCCGTGCCTCTTGTTTTGCTGATCCGTATCGCCTTGCCCGAAGCGTCCGTGCTTCCGGTGTCTATCACGGATGTTCTGTCGCGCTTGTGCGCCTCGGTAATGGGAAGAACGCCGATACTTATGCTCTCGGCATATTCATTTGCATTGCCCGTACATACTGTCGAAAAGTACCGCGCTGCCTCGCCTTGTGCAAGGTTTTCCGTGCCGCTCTTCCATGTTTCGCTCTTTTCCTGTGAGCCGACAAGCATTTCGCTTGAAAATGCGCTGTCGTTATCAAAATCTTCCTTGATGAATCTTCCGCAGGACAATGCATAGTCACATACCGTTCCGTCCTCTGCCGTCACGGTAAGCGTTTTCGCGTCTGTGAAATCCACTGTCCCTGTTTTTGTTTTTTCCGAATCGCTGCCGGCAAGCGCTACCCCGTCGATTGCCACGGTTGATTTTGCGTTCTCGACGGTAACAGAGACGGTCTGCTGCGTTCCGACCTCCTCCGTTGTATCTCCGCTCTTATTGTAAAGCGGAACCAAAACATCGATTTTTTTATTTTCGCTGTCAATACTGATTTCTGCCGTATCCAGTCCGTCTATTTTAAAATCTTCCATATTAACACTGTTATTGCCGAGACGCTCAATTTCGTCATAGGAAATCGGAATCGAAAACTTTTTATTTTCCAGGATAAATCCCGTGACTTTCGTGTCATCGGTGACGGTCACGCCGGGTATCTGCGTGTTCATATTCACGTTTTCTCCGGCCGGAACTGTCACAGTATATGCCTTTATGTCTTTCAGCACGCCGTTTTCGTACCACACCAGAACCATTGCCGGACTCACTGCCTCGGCGGTGTTATTGGTAAGCTTTGCACTGTATGATGCCGTGCCTTCCAAAATCTCGCCCCCGGTCTCGGAGACGGTAAGATCACCGCTCTTTGCCGCGCAGGGAACCGATATCAGCGAGGATATCAGAACGGCCGCTCCCAGTCTTTTTATCTGTTTCACACACATGAGTACATTTCACCTCTCCTGATTATTTTTAGCCCTTGCATGCTTTTTTTGGTACTTTCAGTATAAAACACTTATCGCCAAATCTCAACTCTAAAAATTTGCCATTTAACTCTCACTTTTTGTTTTTTAACGTAAAAGCGCCGTTTCTGCGACACCTGCTCACCCGTTTTGTATTGACAAAGGAACCTAAATGGTATAAAATCAAAAAAATGACACAGGAAAAATGCGCCTCGGTATGATTGCCGTTTCGGCAGCAGAAGGGCAGGGCTTTGGAAGGAGAAACCGTATGAAGT
>CAVGTH010000029.1:0-3501 GCA_963632045.1 Roseburia faecis
GCGGTATCGCTTCAGCTGATTCAATATTCCGCCAACGACTGCATAATTTCTTGACGAAATTCTCCATATAAGCCAAACGCAACCGAATCCCAACAAGAAAATAATACAAAAATAAATCAGCGGTTCTATAGAATCTGTAAATACGTTATACCGTTCAACGGCTACAATAAAGGTGTATCCGAGTTTTTTAGAAATTTCTTTTTTAATAATGTATTTCTTTTGAACATTGCTTTTTTCAGCGCCGTCCGTCTGTATAACATCACGCAATTCGCGCCGATACTTTATTCCGTACACTATCTGATCTTCTTCATCCAGAATAACAAGCTTTATATTTCCGGCTTGTGCATGAACCCCCGCGTTTTCCATCATTATGTTCACAACGGCATAATGCGGATTATTGTCATCAAACCCAAATGCATCCGACGCATTAAACTTGATATTAAAAGTATGAAACGTCATTGAGGGATCCTTGTTACCGTCGGCATCACCGTTGTCCGAAATATGGAGCGCATAACCGATATCGTTACGCATAATCGACATTTCTTTCCAATCACTATACGAAATTCCGCTGTCAGAAAAATATTTTTTCCAAAAATCACTGGGTACAAACATTCCGTCTTTGCAGACAATCAAATCCTTTTTAGGAAGGTATACGTATATTAAATCCCTAAAGCCAAGATTTTTCACGTACTCCTGCATCGCATTCTGCAGATTTGTTAACGATAAATCCGACGCACTTGTCTCTTCCATCACAACCCGCTCTAATACATCGCTTGTATAAAAGTATGTCACCGGCTGCGCCGCCTGCTCCATCTCCATTTCAACGGACTGCATCAAAATTTTTATTTGAAGATCCGTCTCGCTTTCCTTTTCTCTGTTAATCGAAATCTGCATGTTTAATAAAATAACAAAACATAGCAGAATCGGAATACAAAGAACAAGCACATACGAGAGAAACCACTGACGCCTAGTACTGCTGTTAAAAAATTTCGCCTTTTTCATATATTACCATTCCTATGACATCTAATATCAAATTTCAATTTTGCTCTGCAAAAAACATTTTTCCTTGCTGTATATTAGCCTACAGGATCTCATCCAATAAATCAATCGTTTATTTATTTCCTTATATACCAAATCACAGATTTTGGGCTTAAATCCCCGTAAAAGCGTTGTTTTGGAAATAATTACACAAGATTTTGAATTTTGGTTCCGGTCTCCCCCCCATAGGGATATTTACCCAATATATTATGTATATATCATTCATTATCAAAAATAGATCCTACAGGGCACACCGGCACAGAATGTGTTTTCCTCTTGATTTTTTTATCAAGCTATGTTACAATGTCGTTATATATTTATCGGAGGTATTAACAACATGGAAAACATGCCGCTTCACGCTTCTTTAGACTGCACGGAAATATTCGGCTACGCCCGGATTTCTGTTGATATTGAAAAGGAAGAGGACAAGAATACCAGCATCGAAAACCAGATCGATTTTATCAAGGATTATACAAAAACGCATTTCCCGAATGCAATGCTGACGATATACAAAGACAGAGACCGCTCCGGCTACACCTTTGAGCAGCGCGAGCAATACCAGCTGATGCGCCGCCGTCTCATGAGCGGCGAAGTCAAGGTTTTAATCGTCAAAGACTTTTCGCGATTCTCCCGGCGAAACAGTCTTGGTCTTTATGAACTGGAGCTTTTGCGTGACGCCGGCGTTCGGATTATCTCCATTTCCGACGCGATCGACTTTCCCACCCACGATGATTGGCTGCAAATCCAGTTCCGCTTTTTGCTGAATGAGCAGCCGGTCACCGACGCGAGCAAAAAGGTACGCGCCGTCATCCACAAAAGCCAGAACAAAGGCGAATGGCTTTGCGCGGTTCCGTACGGGTACGTCATCACCAACCAGAAAAAGCTGAAGTTTGACATCGTCCCGGACGAGGCCGAGGTCATACGCAAGATTTTTGCGTTATACAACGAGGGCTGCGGCTATAAAAAAATCGCCAATTACCTGACCGAGCATCATATTCCCACGCCGCGCATGAAGGAAAAAGAGCGCGCCGAGGCGGAGGAACGGGAATACCGCCGAAAGGTCAGATCGGATTGGAGCATTATCACGGTTTCTGCCATACTGGCAAACGATTTTTATATCGGAACCCTGCGCCAGCATAAATACCAGCGCAGAAAGATCAACGGCGCCGACCGAAAGGTCGCGGAGACTGAAAACATTGTGTTTGAAAAGCACCACGCGCCCATCATTGACGACCGCACCTTTTCGTATACCCAGGAGCAGCTAAAACAGCGCAGCACCACCCATTACCGCGGCAAAAAGAAGTATGAAACCGCATATTCCGGCTATTTGTTTTGCGGTGACTGCAAAAGCCCGATGTTTTCGATGAGCCGCAGTGACCTTGCGCCGGCCTACACCTGCGGAACCTATCACAAAAGGGGTCTGAAAGGCTGCACCTCGCACCACACCAGGGTGGATTTTTTGGACGCCGTACTGAAGGACTATATCCGCATGGTAAAATTAAACTCCGCCGATATGATTAAAACGCTGGAGGAGGCCGTGGCAAACGAGGCCGACGCCGTGAAAGAGAGCGATCACATTATTGAGATCTTGCAGGAGCGGCTCTCCGGCGCAAAAGAAGAATTAAAGACTGCCAAAAAACAAAAAATGCGGGATATTTTAAAAAAACCGGACGACAGGGAACTATTGGACGAAACCTATGCGGAGATCGAGCAGGAGCTGACCGATAAAATTTATGGGCTGGAACATCAATTGAAAACCAGCTGCGACAAGAGAAGTGAGATTATCGAGGTCAACCGCACCGCCAAGACCGTGTTTGAGGCCTTTGACCATATTCTGAACAAAGAAAAACTGGATAAAACCGATATCGGTCTGATTGTAGACCGCATCACCGTGTATGAAAATAATCTGATTGAAGTAAAGCTGAAGGCCGACATTGAAAGCATTTTAAAAACCGGCACGCTGCCCGGCAGAGAGCTTGGTGAAGACTTTCACTATGACAGGATCGATGCCGCATGCAGCGCGGAATACACGCAAAAGACGGCAAACCGAAGAATAAAAACCTACACTGTCAATGTAGCCAATAGCGGGTCGCCCTCATGAATGCGCATTGTACGGCGGATTTCTTTGGGTATTACAATACGACCGAGGTCGTCAATTCTTCTTACAATTCCTGTTGCTTTCATATATAAAACTCCTTTTGTGGTTAAATTTATGGTCTTATTGTCTGTCAACGCAAGGGGTTTTATACAGATTTTACAAGGATTTGTCTTGGTAAATTATTCTTTATGAATGAAGTTTCCATGACTTTTGCGCTATGATTTTTTCCTTTTTTAAATCCATTTTACCAAAACTGCCCCCAAAAGCAAATGGCTTTTGGGGGCAGTTTTGAACCCATAATCTATTTACGACAGCCCAATGAGCGCATACGAACGCGGCTTTGAAAATTTGACATCCGCAAACCC